>JAUWZT010000189.1 GCA_030615145.1 Promethearchaeota archaeon
CATCTTGTTTTTTAAGTAATTCTTCGAAATGTTTTTGTAATTCTTCGATATCAAAATTTTGGTTAAGAAATTCCTGAAATCCGTCAGGTAATTCTGGTGGATTAATATCTTTTTGAAGCCAATCCCATATTTCTTGTTTGATTTCTTCTGGGAACTTTAAAGACGCGTCTTTGAAAAAGTTAGCAAACGCAATATCGTAAATGTCAAAGTGATGCTCGTTCTTACATAATATAGATCTCGAAATATAGTAGAACTCGACCATGTTATGGATGAGCCCTTTTTCAAGGGCTTCCATAAGGGTCATATACTCCGTAATACTGACCGGCAATCTTTCTTTTAGATAATAAAAATACTCAACAAACATTTATTTAAAAATCAATAAATTTTAATTTTTCTAATTCAGTAATTTAAAATTGATCATGTAGGGAACTTAATTTTTTCTAAAGCTACTTCAAGATCTTTTTCCTTTTTAAGGAGCACTCCAAGGAATGGTATTCCGTGCTTCAGTTCGTCTAGGCTTATTCCGCTTTTCAATAAGACGCCGATCCAATCCAGAAGTTCAGATGTCGAGGGCATTTTCCTTAGTTTTGTGATCGTTCTTAGCACATAGAAATTTTTAAGGCACTGGTCTAAAAGGTTTTGTTTCAGATTTGGATAGTGAAGATTACAGATGTCTGCCATAAATTCTTTTGAAGGAAATTCTATCCAATGAAACACACATCTGCGTAAGAACGCGTCAGGAAGTTCCTTTTCGTTATTTGAGGTAATAATAACAATAGGGCGAGTTTTAGCTTTAACAAATTCTTTTGTTTCTTTAACGTAAAATTCCATTACATCTAATTCTTGTAAAAGATCGTTTGGAAACTCGATATCTGCCTTATCGATCTCGTCGATAAGAAGGACGACTTGCTCCTCAGAATCAAAAGCCTCCCCTAGCGGTCCATGCGTAATGTAATCTTTAATATTATTTACATTACGATCGTCGCTTCCAAATCGACTATCGTTTAATCTCTGGACGGTATCGTACATGTAGCACCCATCGATTGCTTCCGTTGTGCTTTTTACATTCCATATAATCAATCGTTTTCCTAAAGATTCGGCAATAGCGTGAGATAACAAAGTTTTTCCTGTACCGGGCTCTCCCTTTACCAATAAAGGCCGAGCTAAGGCAATTGAAACGTTAACGATGTTTCTTAGTTGAGGATCAGCAATATATTTGATCCTTTCAGTATTAACATCTCCTTTAAATTGATCAAATCCAGTATTACTCATAATTAAATGAAATTAATATAGAATTAAATATTTTTTGACTAATTGTAAAAAAATTGATTTTATTTTTAAAAAGTTAGCTTTCGAATTCAACTCCATCTAATAAAACTCGTTTCTTTATAGAGAAATATAGATAAATCTGTCTAAATGTTTTAGATAGGAATATTTGCACGAACAATAAAACCAATTAAATAGGTATCACTATTATTTAATATCAAAAATTTTTAAATGGACTCAACAGAACTACACTTTTTTTATTTTTATAAAGAATGAGGGTATTATGGTTGTTCAAATAGTTTATCACTGCAATAATGAGATTTTAGAATGGAAATGGTCTTCAGACAGCGAATTAATGCCACAGCCTTTTTGGACTTCAATATTTTTAATTGATGGGTTATTAATTGACGCAGGTGCTCCAGGAGGGGTAGATGATTTACGCAAATTTATAAAAACTCTTAATTCCGAGAATATGATTGAGAAGTGTGTGATTACACATAACCACGAAGATCATTGTGGCGGGGGTCGTATGCTCCAAGAAGAATTTAACATTCCCGTTTTCGCTAGTAAGCTGGCTATTCCACTATTAATGAAAGAAAAAACCTATCCCGATTATCGTCAGATGACTTGGGGCGTAGACTACCAACCGTTTCATGCTGAACTATTAAAAGATTCAATTAGTTCTAAGTCAGGCAAATACATTTTTGATATAATAGAAACGCCTGGACATGCTCCTGAACTAATTAGTTTAATTGAACGAAAACAACAGTGGGCATTTATCAACGATGTAGTAATGCCAAAATATCGAATGATATTTGGTAAAGATACAGACATTCCCGAAGATATCTCCCTTATATTTCAATCAATTAAAAAATTGTATGATTTAACAAAGGGAATGGATAATTTGCTTCTCTTTACTACTGGGAAGGGGGTTTTTAAAGCTAGGTCGTTTTTAAAAGATAGAATGGATGAGATTAATTCACTACATCTGGAAGCTCATAGATTTCAAAATGAGGCTAAACAAAAAGGACTTCTGGATAAGCAACTTTTAAGGTATGTCTTAAAAAAAATGTTTAAACGAGAAAATTTTGTAGGCACACTTACTCGAGGAGGATTATCTAACAAAAATTTAATTGAATCCTTGCTCGAATGGCCCATAGATTATTGATTATCCATTGAATTCCATAAGGTTAATTAATTTCTCTCCGGTCCAATCGGGAAACAACCCACCGCATTGTAAATTCGATAAGTTTTTGTATATTCCATACCAAGTATGATGACAGAATCCTTCTGACATATAGCAATTTTTCAACAGTTATGTATTTTGGATGGAAACATTTAATAATTTACTTAATAACTTATAATTCAATAAATTGAATCCAAATTAAAGATATGCCAAGCATTACTTCTCTAATATCTCAAAGAATTAAACCCTCTTGCGCTGTATGGGAAATTACACTAAAATGTAATAGTAATTGTATTCATTGTGGATCAAAAGCAGGAAAAACTCGTCCTGATGAACTGAATACCGAAGAATCTTTAAAATTAGTTAGGGAAATCCATGATTGTGGTTATAAAGGAGTTGCTTTAATGGGAGGAGAGCCATTAATCAGAGACGATTGGTATGAAATTGCGAGAGAAATTAAAAAAAATAAGCTAGAATTATCAATTGTTACTAATGGATTAACTTTAATTGATAACATTCAAAAATTAAAAAGCCTAAAAGTTGACTGCGTATCGCTAAGTTTAGATGGAGGGTCGGCTAAAGTCCACGATCATCTTAGAGGTATTCCAGGAGCATTTGAAAAAACACTAAATGCGATTAACAGGTTAAAAGAAGAAAAAATACCTGTCAGTGTTATTACAGCAGTGAGTAAAACTAATTTAAATGAACTAAATAAGATAAAAAAAATATTATTAGATCGAAATATTGCTTGGCAAATCCAGATTGCAATCCCTATTGGACGTTTTCCAAGAGAATTAACGATTTCGAGGGAAGAATTTTACACTGTAGCATTATTCATTGCTATAAATGTTAAAAAGTATTCTTATAAAAGATTGCCAGTTATTGGTGCCCATTGTTTCGGCCATTTTTCAAGGTTCATACCAAATTTAGGGTTGGATCCATGGGTGGGATGTCAAGCGGGAATATCAGTTTTAGGCATTCAGAGTAATGGAAATATTAAAGGATGTTTAACGCTCCCAGATGGATTTATCGAAGGAAACATTAGAACGCAGAGTTTGAAAACGATTTTAGAAAAGATAAGGTTAAAACAAAATCAGTTAAAAGGTTATTGCGTAGATTGTGATTTGGCAAAAATATGCCGGGGAGGATGTTTGGGAACAGCCATTGCAATAAAAGAATTTGATGAGCCTTATTGTCTAAGAGCAATCGAAAATAAAATATTTTCATCGAAACAATTACCAATTAAAGGGAAATTGGATTCAACAATTTCAATATTAAAAAATATGTATCATAACTTAATATTCAAATAATCTGATAATAAAAATTAATAGAGGTATATTAAAAATGTTAGGAAATTTTTTTCAATTATATAAAATCGGTAAAGAATTAGGATTAAGTAAGAAAGAAATTAATAGAATCTTTTTATTTGACGATAGCAGAAATCCCTTATTTTTCAAAATCCTAATGATAATCATATTTATTTTTTTGGGAGTTTTCGTTATTATTTTAGGAATTGAAGCCTCAAGACATATTTATCCTGCTGGATCATTATATTCTACTGTAAAAATAAAGGATTTTAAAGGTAAAAAATAAGTGATAAATTTTAAATTATAGGTGAATATTTAGAAAATGATGAAAGATTTAATTCAGCTCTTTAAAATCGGTAAAGATTTGGGATTAAGTAAGAAAGAAATTAATAGAGTATTCTTATTTGATGATAAGAGATATTCATTATTTTATAAAATCCTATTGATAATATCATTTATTTTTTTTGGTATCATAATAATAATATTAGGAATAGAAGCCTCTAGAAATACTTATGCAGCAGGAACTTTCTATTCTACTATTAGAATAAAAGATTTCAACGAAAAAAAGTAAATTCAACAATTTTTTCTTAAAATGATGAAAGATTTGATCCAATTATATAAAATCGGGAAAGAACTAGGATTAACTAAAAAAGAAATAAATAAAGTATTGTTCTATGATAATATTAAGAATAGAACCATATTACTGATTATTTCAATTATAATTTTCTCGATTGTGGGCTATTTCATAGTATTATTTATTGAAGCGACAATAAGCAACACTTATCCTAGCGGAACAAGATATTCAACTGTAAAAATAAAAGACTTTGATAAAAAAAAATGAAACTTAATATTGGTTGTGGAAAAAAATACGAGCCCGATTATTGTAATATTGATTTGTATGAAGATTTAGTGGCTGATAGACTGATGTCAGCTTTTAACCTTGAATTTGATGACAATACTTGCGATGAAATTAAAGCGATCCATATAATTGAACACTTAAGTTTTTTTGAAACTATTTATGCTCTTAGTGAATTTTTTAGAGTATTAGAACCTAATGGGAAATTAATCCTTGAAACTCCTGATCTCGAGAAAACTTGCCAGCATTATTTAAAAGCAAACGGAGAACAGAAAAAAGAGATATTGGGATGGTTTTTTGGAATTCCTCATAAAGGTTTACAGCATAAATTATGTTTTCCCCCGTTCCTCTTAATCGAACTATTGGAAAACACAGGATTCGATAATATTACGACCTCTAGTTTTTATAACGATGAGTCTATTCCCTCAGTTAGGGTTGAATGCCATAAAAGTGGTAATAGTGATGAACTTGAAGTATTTCAAGTTATTTCTAAACTCCGTAAGGAGCTACTTTTAAGCAATCAAATTGATTTTATTGATTCTTTCATAACTAAAGAGCAAGAAGATTTAGTAACTTTCATAGCATCAAAGCTACTTGAGTCAAAAAAAACAAAAATAAAAGGGTTAATTAAGGAACTATTTGTCGAATTGTTGTTTAAATGGCCTGAAATCGTTAAAACCTTATTATTAGTTATACAAAATGAGAGTTATATCTCTCACGTAGAATACTTAAATATTAAAGAAATATCAGATCTTTTAATTGAACATAAAATTGTGAATATACTTTTTAATTCTATAACTAAAGGTCCTACATATCCCGGATCGCAAAGAATTGTCCTTTTTTCAGTAGAATCGTTTGCTAGGAAATTAATAGAAAAACTTCTAAATTCCAAGGAAAATCGAGAAAGTCTACTAGAGAAACTTAAAACTCTGCACAAATCTTCTAAAGATTTAAGTAATAAAATATTCTCAGCCACTTTAATTGAGAGAAAAGCATTAAACCTATTTTATCTCGGAATTAAATCTTTTCATCAAAAGAATTATACTCATGCTCATAATTTATTTTTGAGAGCAATTAAATTAAATCGAGATAATTATTTATTTTTCTGGAATTTAAGTAAAACATTAGCAAGGCTAAAATCATATAATCAATCAGAAAAAGTTTATAAGAAGACTTTGCGTCTAATAAATATAACCAATGTTAAAAATAAACAAGATTTAAAATCGCAAATCCAGATTGAATTCAATTGGATTAAAAAAAGGAAGGGAAATAAACCTAAGTTCGATCCGATAATATAATAAAGATTATATTTAATTTAAGGGAAGAAATATGAGTGCTGATATAAAAAAATTTTATGAAGTAGGAAAAGAATTAGGATTAACCAAAAAAGAGATAACTAAGATAATGATTTTTGATAATAGTAAACACGCTTATTTATGGAGATTTCTGCTAATTGTCTTCATGCTCCTAATTATAATTGGATGGTTTAACTCATTAATTTTTTTAACTCGACAAATAAACGAAAATGTTTACCCCTCTGGTACATTGTACTCGACTGTAAAACTTAAAGATTTTAAAAAGAAATTTCAAGTTATTTAGTGAGATTTATGTGAAAATATGATTGAGAAAATTAAGACGATTTTAAGAAACAAATTAGTGAACAAATTAGCGTTAATACCTATGTTAGGTTCAATTCTAATAATAATTTCACTTTTCACACCATTTGCAATTTCTAGGGGGGAAGAAGGGATATCCATCTCAAGTCAATCCAATGTGTGGTATTGGGGAATTTATCAAGAAAAAGATCAAATATTTTCATTAACAATACCTTTTATGCTAAATATAGTCCTATCTATGATTATACTTTTCTTTGCGATTTCAATATTTATACTTTCTATAGAATTTGGTTTAAATAAGTTAAAAAGGAAATTATATGGAGAATTAATATTTATTTTTATTGTTCTCATTTATCTCTCAATGATTTCAACCATAAAATTAATAGAATATGCCTTTTCTCTCATGCCAGATTTAGAACCCGTCTTATTCACTTACGCTCCTTTCTGGAGTTACCGGTTATATGGTTTTGGTTATTTTGGGATCTACATTGCTATCTTTTTAGTTGTAGTAGGAAGTATTATTTCTTTAAATGAGTCAAAAAAAAGTTTTTTCTATCTAGAGATTATTACTTTTTTAATTTGGATATTTAGTACATTTTTTTTATTTTTAATTGGTCAATGAGTTATTTTATGGTGATATGGTTCATAGCGATGATGATATATTTAACATCGGAAAAAATTTATTATCAATGAGAGCTATAGAACCAAAAAATATTGGTATGAAAAAAAAAATTGATAAAATTTTATAAATTCATAATTCAAATTATTTTTTTATTGATTCTAATTATCTAAATTAAAGTGATAACATCCAACTTCCTACTTCTCCACAATTACTATTA
>JAUWZT010000099.1 GCA_030615145.1 Promethearchaeota archaeon
TAATTTTTCTATTTCCTTTTTCTATTTTAGCAACAAAATTAAATTTAAGCCTTGGATGGAATAATTTTAAAAGAGAATACCCCGCTTTAATTGAAATTAATATAACGCCAAAGTGTATTCCAATTTGAATCGGGACCATAAAGTATCTACTAACAAAGAAAAATCCTTGAATTAAGTATCCTACTAATATTATTAGTAAAATTGCTACAAGCGTTATAGAAAAGACTTTAAACGAAAAATAAATGAAATCTGTTAACAAATGTTTTAAATGGTTGTATTTGCTTGAGTTTAATTTGCCCGATTTTCTTAAGAACACATAAATAACACGTAGAATAGGGTATATTATTAAATACAGGAAAAGCCAAGTAAATCGTTTATCTAAAATAAAAGGAATTATTGCAAAGGGTTCAAAAATGTACCTTAAAAATGGCAAAAAGCTAAAATAATCAGAAGAAACGTCGTTTTGTCCAAGAGCATCGTAAAAAACTACTTCCCTACGACTAAATATTGCCAACAAAACTAAAATAATAATCCAAATTGAAAAGAACAGAGTTCCTATTGAAAATATTTTGTTTTTATAAAATAGAGTCTTTAAACACATAATTATAAATTTGCCTTTATCCTTTAAAATACTTTTAATTAATTTAATAGCTCTTCAGATTTTATTCGATAAAGGAATCATTCTATAAATATTAAGTTTAAACAAACGCGTCTATTGTTTTTAGAAAATTTGAAAACTTTTGATAAATTCTCACATCTACTACAGGTAGATTTTCGCATAATAATTTCGATAATTCTTTTTCGTTAATTTTACCTTTAGTATAAGGTCTCCGACCTTTTAATGTAAGAAGAAGTACAGGAATTTGAACATTAGAAGGCTTTAAATCAAAATATCTAATTGAATTCAAGGATTTTCTTAATTTCTGAGTAATATAGGCATAGAATTTTTCTTTGTCCCTAAATTGCCTTTGAAAATATATACTTTCCCATCGGAATGTCCTATTAGATAACTGAATTTTCTTAACTTTTTTGATATATTTATCTTCTTTCAAAATTGAAACTAGAAATACGCCCCGATTGAACGAAAAATCCATGGTACACGCCGATTCAGAAGATCCCGGGTTATAAACCCAATCGTCTAAAACAAACTGCAAATGGTAATGCCCAAGTGCCAAATAATTTACTCTATCTTTCAAGGGAATAAGATTCTCGTAGCGCACTCCTGGTACTCTTTTCATTTGCCCCTCAATACCAAAATGCTGTAGAAGAATGTGGAAATAACCGTCATCTTTTACTATTCCTTCCTTTATTTTTAATAGATCGTCCTCGGGTTTTTCTCCTAGATATCCCGTACCATAAATCATCGCATTTTTTATTTGGATTTTACCACCTTTTCTTGTTTGGAAATTATAATTCTTAAACCTTTCTTCAGGTGCTCCATCTAATTCCGCATCGAGTAATACAATCAACCCTAAACTGGCTAGTAGCTTTAACCATGATTGTCCACGCTTTTTAAACCTAACACCCCTAGAAAACTTTCGAATATCGTGGTTTCCTTCAATTGCTATTATTAAAATTTGGTTTTTCGTGACTTTTTTGAAACTCGTCAAGAGATTAACTATTTTGGTTAACTTCCCAGGTAGCATTTCTAAGGATGTAAAAACATCTCCCCCCAATAACAAAAAATCCACTCGATGGATAACTGCTAAAGATAAAATTTCCTCAAGAGCAAAAATAAAATCGTTTGCACGATAATCGTTACGATATTGGTGACTGCCTAGATGAATGTCGCTAGCGTGGATAAACTTTATTGAGTGATTATAACCATATTGATTTTTTGATAGATGCTCTAGATTTGTTTCGAATACTTTGGCACTCGTCATTAACATCAACTAAAAGACATTATTTTACAATTAGAATTAAAAGTCAATAAAAATATATAAACCAGAAAGGGCTATAGAAACAGTAAAAAAAGAAGAATAATTTTATTTCAAGTAAAATACAGCTTTTCTTTTAAAGAACTATTTATTTGTTTAAGTAATTGTCGTTTAATTCCGTTGTCGAACTCATAGTGTTTCGTATTTAAAAATTCCTCAAGCAATCCCTTATTTAAGTTTGAAAATTCGTTATTTTTTACCCAGCTAATTGCTTCTTCTATTAACTTACCATCTCCACCACCTATAAAAGGGGGTAAGTAAAAGTCTGCGATTATTTTTGAAGAATAGAGAGTTCTAACGTATAAACCTTTATGCTCTAAATTACGATATAAATGAGGTACTTTTTCCGAAAGGGTATCTATTACAACATTTTTGCCTGCTTTTTGGATTTTTTTGTATAGAGGGATCCATTCTTCTGATCCTTGGGGTTGCCGACCTGCTCCGGGCACCCATTGGATACCTGTTAAGTGTGAGATTGATAAAGAATCGTCTAAAAATGGGATTTGATAAGGGCCGTCCATGTGGTAAATCGCGTAATCCATGTGTTCGATTTGAGTAATTATATCTGGTAATGCAAACCTTTTAAACCATTTTGGGTTAAGCATCGCGATAAAGTCACATTGGACGGGGTACCAACTTTTTCTACACCAGACATTTAGCCAAGCATTGAAGCCTTTGCAATCCTTCTTAATTATTTCATAAAGCTTATCATAGATTTTTATTAACTTTTCAAGAATTATTTCTCGGCAAGTGTCTATTATGTGAGGTTTACGTTTCATAGTTAGTAATAGATTAGTTGGCCCTAAGAACGAGGAAAGAATATCTAAAACTCCTCCTAGATCTGTAATTGAAATCTGATATTGTTCTTTCGCTCTTCTCACAGCATACTCCGTGATTCTAAGAATCCTCGAATACCATTCGTTATTCTGGTTTAATTTTACGCTTTCAAGTAGAGATATTATTTCTTCTGGTTTGGTTGGGCGACTAAACCAAATAGTTTCAGATTGAAATTTCGGTTCAACGCCAAAAATAGCCGCAACTATGCCCGGTCCGTAATTTGGAAGATAAGAAGGTATTGCTTCTCCACCATAAAAAGTTTTTTCCGCATTTTTCTCAAAACTATCAAGAGCTTCCTCGATAACCTCTGGGTTTTTTGCTAACTTCCATTCCTGCCCCAAGGCGTCTAAATAGCCTCCAATGGATGCCCTCTTCTTCGAAAAATAATACGATATAACCGGACGATCAATTACCTCGTGATCCCACCACGCATCCATGCGTTCTTTCGATTCTTCGATATCCTCCTTTAATAACGTAATAATAAACCTATCGTCAAATTGAATTATTTATATGGTAAAATTATTAATCTTTTTTGAATTATTCGAATTATTTTATTGCGATAAATAATTAATAAGAATGAAGCAAGTTAAAGGAGCACAGTACGAAACAGGCGTAATTCACGGAAGACTCCAAATACTCCACAACGATCATGTGAAATTTCTCCTAGCAGGAAAAAAACTATGTAATCATTTAATCGTGGGAATTACCAATCCCGATCCTACCCTAACTAAAGCCCACGATTCAAATCCTCACCGCAGTACGCTTATCGCTAACCCTTTGACTTACTATGAACGCTATGTAATGGTAAGAGAAACTTTATTAGAAAAAGGTTTGGAATTATCAGAATTCTCTATTGTACCGTTCCCTATAAACGTTCCTGAGCTATTAAAATATTACGTTCCCATGGATGTGGCGTTTTTCCTTTCAATTTACGACGATTGGGGGCGACAAAAGAAAAAATATTTGGAATCCTTAGGGTTAAAAGTTCATGTTTTATGGGAAGTTCCATTAGAAAAAAAAGGGCTCAATGGAAGCGACATACGCGAATCTATGCTCAAGGGTGAACAATGGGAATATTTGGTACCACATGTTGTAGCAAAGTTAGTAAAGAAATGGGACATAATAAAACGACTTAAAGAGATTGCTGGAATAAAATAAAATTTGGCAATTTATTAAGGAACATTAACCATTTAATTACTACTTTCTAATTAAATTACAAAATAAGAAATAAATTAAAAAAAAGGATCTAATACTTAATTATTTTTTCCTCTGCAATATCATTAGCTATGTTGGTGTTTAATTCTTTTTGAGCTAAAGATGAATCTGTTAAAGAATTTTCTAATTTATTTAAAATAAAATTTCGAAAATCTTTTCTAGAAAAGTCTGCTTGACCAAACTGGATTATTTCACTTGCAAGATTACCATTAAAGTCTTCACTTTGCTCGATTATTCTCATATGTCTGTCTACAATAGCAGCACCCAAAATTAGACTATAAGTATAGAAAGAAAGTAATCCTGCATTAGACTCTTTAATTTTTCCATCATTAATTCCATTCTGTATAACTTTTGCTGTACCCTTCAAAAAATTGAATTTTCGATATTCCTTTTCAAAAGGACCCATTTTATCAGAAGAAGGAGCCTCAATAAGATGCATCATACTAAAGGCTCCAAAATCTTTATCAGCAAACTGTAAAAAGTTTTCAAAAATCTTCATTAGAAGATTGATTGTTGATGTATTATGATTTTTAATAATTTCGATATTTTCATCTCTATATTGCTTAAAAAATTTATTTCGAATAGCAATCCACAATTCTCTCTTACTTTCTACATAATTATATATATTATTTTGGTTCATATCAAGGTTTTTTGCTAAGCCTCGTAGACTAAAACCTTCTCTTCCTTTTTCCAAAAATAAGTCCTTTCCTGTTTTCAAAATTCGTTCAAATTGAGCTGCTTTTTTCTTAGGTGAACGACTTCGAGTTTTTTTTTTTTTTCCCATTACACTCATCTTAAACTTCCATAAATTTCATTTAGAAAGATTCAATTAACAAAATAATCGAACATAAGTTAAATTACATTTTTAATTAATTCATAACAAATTATTAAAAGATTTACACATTGAAAAGAATATTTTCAGTATCTTCCAAGTTGTGTTTATAGATTTATTAAATTAGATTACTTTTTTTAATAACTCAGATTAAATCAAATATTGCTTCTACTTTGATTTTGATAGCCTTATGCAAATTAATTTTAATTTATTTAATAAATTTCTATAACCATTAAAGATCACACTTAATAATCATATTAAGTATACACATTATATTAATCCAGATGAATTGATTAAACTTAAATATGATGTAGATGATTCAAATAGATATCTATTAAATCAAATAAAACTTGTATCGAATAGATAGATTTCTTTTTTTAATAACCCCGATTAAGCCAAATATTGCTTTTACTTTGATTTTAAGGAACCTACGCGAATAAAATCTAATCTTTTTAATAAATTTCTTTGTAAATTAAATGTTATGCTTAATGATCATATTTAATATACACCTTATATTAATCCAGATGAATTGGTTAAACTTATATAAGATGCAGATTATTCAACTAAATATCTATTAAGTCAAATAAATATTGTATCTAATAGATGAATGTTTATTAAAAAATAAAGAAAAATTTAATAAAAAAAGGTTGGAAAAAATGGTTATAAAAACGAACATAGCTGAAATGTTAGGTATTAAACATCCAATAGTTGCAGCACCCATGGGGCCCTTCTACACGACAAATCTAACAATTGCGGTCTCAGAAGCAGGAGGATTAGGGGTTTTAAGCCATGTAACATTAAGTGAAGGGATTACTTTTAATCAAATTAAAGAAAGCATGAAAACAGTAGTTGAGTATACTGATAAGCCTTTTGGGTTGAATATCAGAACAGCCTCACTGCAACCTGATGCGATAAAATTATGTAGGCGAATTCCAAGATTTATAATGGACAATCCTAAAATCAAGGACCAATGTACCTATTTAGTTACGAGCGCAGGCTCTCCGAAAATGTTATATAACAAGCATTTTATGGCTCTAAAAGAAACATCAAATATCAAACATTTTCATGTAATACCTTCTTTAGAGCTAGCTAAAAAAGTGATAAAAAATGGTGTTGATGGAATAGTCGCAACCGGGCATGAAGGTGGAGGGCATCAATCTTACGAAAATACAAGCACATTAGTTCTCTTACAACAAATTAGACAAGAATTCCCAGAAATCCCTATGATTGCTTGTGGGGGCTATGCTACAGGAGAGGGATTAGCCTCCGCTTTAGCTATGGGTGCAGGGGCAATTGCTATGGGAACCAGACTTATTGCATCAAAGGAATGTGAATTTCATGAAAATTACAAAAATGAGGTCAAAAATTCAACTATATCTGATACTAAATTAGTTACAGGTGTTTTTGGGCCTGCCCGAGTATTTAAGAATAGTTATGCAGAAAATGCCACTGCTGTTTTAAGTAAAGAAGAAAAAAGAGCTGAAGAAACTTCTATGTCAGTAATAAGAGACGGCGTAATAAAATTAGAGAAAGCATATAATGGAGATGTTGATAATGGTATTATTCTCTTAGGACAGAGTTGTGGACTAGTAGAGGAAATTGAGAGCGTCTCAGATATTATTAATTCAATTGTAAGTAGTGCTGAGAAATGTCTAACGAGTGCATATTGCATGATAAGTTGAGGTAATAATAAAAAATAACGGTGGATTTAAAAAAATGGTTGATTCCGTAATTCTATCAATTTTTCAAAAAACTAATATCGCAGAAATAAGTAGCTTGGAATTATACGATTATGAAAATTCTCATACTAATTATTTTTATAATAGTCTTAATTCAAACCCCTATCAACGATATTTTAAATGGTTTGACCATACTAAATTTGAAAAAACCAATAATTCTTTCTTAAAGGATTATAAAAAATGGTTTTGCGAATCTTTTTTTTAATTTGATTTTTTAATTAAAGAACACCTTAATATGAAAATTGCAATAAATTATGTCGAAAGTTAAATCTATGTTAAGTAAAAAAGATTATAAATTAGGAATTTTTTATGGTAAAGATCCTGAAACTGAAGAATTAGCAACAAAATTCATTGGACATTTAATAAATGACTTAAAATTTTGCTATACTTGTCAAATATCAAAAAACAAAATAGATTGCATTCAATGTCGTAAACATCTAAAAAGTCATGCTAGTAAAATTTATTTCTACATAAAAGTTAGAGGGGCTTTTAATAGCGCTGAAGAAGATAAATTCAATCTTTTACCAGAAGAAATCCCTCCTATTGACTTTTTATTAGTGATTGGCATCCATAAAAATTTACTTGTCAAATTACCTGAATATTTGAAAGATAAAGGAGTGAAAGCTGTAATTGTTCCCATTGAAAATCCTAAGTGGGTTTCTCCAGAACTTCAAGTTAAGGTTTTATTTGAATTTGAACGGTATAATATTCAAGCAGCATTTCCAAAACCTTTCTGTTCACTAAGTAAAGAAGAAGACCAATATAATAAAGTAGGATTTCATATAACAAAACAACAGAATTATATTGATGAGTTCATAGATTATTTTCAGATAGGTGTACCAATTATATCTATTTTAATGAGCAGTGATGGGAGATCAATAGAGGATGCATGTATATTACAGAGCGCTCCATGTGGATCCACTAACTATATTATTCAAAAATTAAAATTGAAATGCTTTAATAAAGAAAATCAAGATGAATTTAGCTTAATTGAAGAAATAAATAAAGCTCATTATTCATATCCTTGTAGAGCATCAATGTATCACGATCATATTCTAGAAGACTCGATTTTTCAAAAAAGTGGTTATATCGTCAGAAACTCTATTCGTTGCGAATTATATCAAGCTCGTTATAAAAGAAAATTATATGTGAAATTAGAAGAAAGTTAAAATAAAATTAGAAAGAAAGTATTAAATTAATAAAAATTATATTTGATTTTTCAAATATTCATTCATTTCTACAAAACTACTTGTTCTTATAAGTGCGTCTTTGAGAAATTGGAACCCAATGTCGTATGTAGATCTATCTCCGCCTATATGAATTATCCAAAGAAATCGACATATTTATAAAAATATATAGAGTTTACCTACTTAATGATTTTCCTTCTTAAAAAGGTCTTTAACTAGAAAATTCATTCAATAAAGTATGAATTAAAATTTAAAAAAATAAAAGAAATGCTATTAGGAAGTTTATTATTATTTTTTCCTTCTAATCTTAGAGTCTATCTTTTTTATAATCAATGTATCACAAGTAATTTTACAATTTTTAAGGATAATTTTGAACCCACCTGCGCCACCTACTCCAGGAATAGTCATCCCAACAGTTCCCATTGGAACCATCGCGCCTTCTGCTTCCCATTCTTCTTCCTCTTCTTCCTCTTCCGCTAACGCCTCTGCCCACGTTTCGACTATGGGATGGTTGACATCCTGTAACCATTGCTTTAACACATTAATGTCGGTAACATCTTCCTCCGTTGCGATTTTAGGCAAAAGGTCTTTCGGTAGGAACTCGCCAACGCGGTCTTTTACTCCCTTGTTCATCCACACGATGGTTTCAATTCCGTTATTTAATCCTTGTGATTTTCCGTCAAATTGTTGATATTTTGGTGATACGATGTACTGGATGCTGATGCCGTTAAAACCGGGCATCTGCTTGCCCCCCCCGGTAGAATTTGCCATGGCGGTGAACGGAAGCCCGTTAATTGCTACGTCGCCGTAGTTTCGATCTACAATTCCGTGTCCGTTTACTTCAGGGATGTAAAAATCGATAGCTTCGAAACAACCGCACGATGTATGTGGGAATTCCATGCCCGAAAACAGATAAATTCTATCAATTTCTCCTAACGAACGTTTCTTGATCATCTCATTTATACCGGTATATTCGCCAGCAAGTTGGTTTAAGCATTCGCCTGGGGGAATTTCGAATAAAGGTCCCTTAGGATCGACTTTCGCAGCTGCCCTTGCATCGAACCAATTAATTGAACCGCATAAACTTGTTCGGTCAGGTGTAATGCAACAAGCGTGAGTCGGTGCGAAGGATTGGCATAATACGCATCCATAGAACATATCCACATCATCATCGTGTATTGTTCTGGCTCTCTCGTCTCTTTTATCGTAAACTCCCATTGCCATCTCATAAGTTTTTTCAATTTCTTTTTCATTTGTATAAAAAGTGACTTGAGCTTGTTCGATGATCGGTAGTTCAGCTTTGTAAAGCCTAATGAGGATAGTTCCTAACATTTGAAACGAATTTAACCCTTTTTCGAAAGCTGACTTAGAAACGCGCATCCAGTTCGTGTAGCGTTGATTTAAATGCATTATTCCATTTACGAAATTGCAGAATTCATGAATTCTTCTTTCAAAAACGGCTTCTAAATCTACTTCTAATTCTGGTCCGGCGACCTCTACTAATATTCCGATTGGATGGGTTGATCCTTCTTCCATGTCTTTTAAATCGGGTCCGTGGATTGTTACTTGACCATCTTTAATATCTTTCTTAGAAATCACCCTACAGAGCTCATAGTGCTTTTTCATTTTTGGACCGCCCAATTCCACATACATTTGTTTTGCCCTAATACGTTCACCCTCATATACGGGGCCAATGTCCACGGGCATATCTGAAAAACTCATAATGTAATTTTCCTCTTAGTATTTTTCCTTTTTTAATTTTTATAAATTTTCAATTAATTTTTCTAAAAATTCTTTCCAATCGTTGTCGCTAAAATTCGGAAGACTAAATCGAGCGTTAGGATGTGAATATTTATCCAGTTCAACGGTTCGCAGGTGATTTTGAAAGTTCTTCAATCGACTTAAAGTCTGACTTACGTAATAGACAGTATGTCCACCAAAAATAGCCATTCTATATTGTCCTTCGCCATCTAAACCTTTCCAATCTTTATCTACTAATCTACTGGTAATATTAATCAACGACATATCCCATAATTTATCGTCTGGAATTTTACCTTTTACATACTTATATGTATGACCCGTTGTAAGGAGGTGACAATTTAGTTTCTTTGCTATTTCGATAAAATAGTCAGCAACTTTTTTTCCATCAAGTTCCCAAGTTAAAGACTCAGAGCCTATGACAAAAAGCTTCTTCTTATCGTCCTTCAAGAAGTTTGCCATAACTTTTGGATCAAAAACGGTCGTACCTTGTTCAGGTCCTGGGATATTTGCTTTTTGATATGGTCTTGTCATATTTACATCAATTTTCTCTGTTAAAGATTTTAGCTGTAAGTTTAAAATAATTACTATATTTTTATTTATTAAGCGTATTTTAAAAAAGTTGGTTTTATTTAAATTGACCAAATTTATACGCATAAACATTAGAATTAAAGTGAAATATTAGATATGTGCGAGTTTAAGATAATAAAGCAAAACGATGGCTCCCAAATATTAGAAGATATTGTAGTTTTATCATATAACGAAGATAGTGAATTAATATTCAAAGATGTAATCGGAATGGGGGAAATATTAGAATCAGCCCTCATTTTAGATGTTAACACGTTAAATCAAACTTGCGTTGTGCTGGAACATCCTCTTATTAGGAGTTTTATTGATATAATTCAAAAAGTTAATAATAAAACAATTTCCAAATCCGAAATTGAAAGTTTCGAAAAGCAATTAGACGATCTCAAAAAGAACTTTTAATTAGTACTAACATTCCCACACGCGTTAATTTTTTAATTAGTGAATCTTCTTATACAATACATAAAGAAAGCTTTTAAGGTTAAATAGGAAACAACGGTTTGCCTATTCAAATTTCTTTCGAAAATCTAAGATAAATTTTTTTTTATCTTCGTGTTCGTACCATCCAGAAGCAATTTTTTCTATTTCATATGCATCCTTATAAGATTTATCAAGGAAATGATTGCTGCATAGTTTAATCGCGTTCAATACAGTTTGATTTTTTGAAAATAGAAAACCTGCTTTTTTCATAGATTCTTCAATTAATTCCTCTCTACTACCTACAATCTCATCAATTAATCCGATTTTTAGAGCTTTTTCCGCGCTTACTTTTTCACCAAACATAAGCATCCGTTTCGTTGCTGGAATTCCAATAATTTTTGAAAATAGAACTACACAACCAGTTCCAGGGAAGATTCCAGAGTGTATTTCTGGCATTTGAAAAAAACTATCTTTAGCAGCGATTCGATAATCGCAACATATTGAGAACACAACGCCTTCGCCCATCGTTCTACCATTTATAGCACAAATAACCGGTTTTCCGTTAAATAACAGTTTACATATATCTGCGGCAGTATCTTCGAGATCTCTAACAGCAGCATGATCGCTACCATTAATATCATCTAAATCCATTCCTGTGCTGAACGAAGAGCCGTTGTTTGTTAAAATTAAACCTCTAATTTTATCGTTGTTTTGGCAGTATTCAATCACTTTTTTTAAATATCTTAATTGCTCAATAGTAAAAGCGTTCGACCGATGAACTCTATTGAGTGTAATCGTGCCAAACTTTTTTTTTACAGAAAACTCAATATACTCTCCAAAATCTAAATTATTAATAGACATAAATAAAATTTATTTTCTTTCAATAAAAAGTAATTATTATTAAAAATCCCCTCTAACTAGTAATAAGAATAATATTAAATAGCTAAAGAAAATGGAACTTGATAAAATAAAGCGCATATTGGTTGTAGGTGCTGGCACGATGGGGCACGCCATTGCGCAAGTCTATGCTACTGCCGGGTTTAAAGTAGATCTTGTAGATTTAAAGCAAGAGGTTCTTGATAATGCCATGAATAAGATTAAATCAAACCTTTCTTTGTTGGTAGAGTATGAGCATGTAAAAAGTGGTGAAATTTCAAATATTTTGAATCGGATCCATCCATCTACCGATTTAAAAGTTGCTGCCCAAAATTGCGATTTAGTTTTAGAAGCAGTTTCTGAAGATCGTAACATAAAGCGAGAAGTTTTTTCTCAATTAAATGAATTCTGCTCTGAAGATATTATTTTAGCAAGCAATACTTCTGAATTAAATATATTCAATGTCGCAAAAGTTAAAAATCCGAAACGCTTGGTAATCCACCATTGGTTTCATCCGCCATACATTATTCCTTTAGTTGAAATAGTAGCTGGGCGTAAAACTTCTTCTGAAGTCATCGATATTTCGTTTAAATTATTAGAAAAAATTGGTAAAAAACCTTTAATCTTGAAAAAGTTCACGAATGCTTTTGTTGTCAATAAAATCCAGCAAGCAATTAATTCTGCGGTTTTTACTCTTTTAATAAAAGGCATAGCTTCTCCAGAAGAAATTGACATGGCGATTAAGAACAGT
>JAUWZT010000159.1 GCA_030615145.1 Promethearchaeota archaeon
AGATAATCCAATAGGATACCATGTTTTAAGGTTACAAATTGTATCAGGCAAAGTTGTAAGTTTGTTATTGTCCAAATCGAGTAATATAAGATTTTTAAGGTTCCCTATTGATTCAGGAACATATCTAAGTGCATTATCATGGAGAATAAGCTCTTCAAGAAATTCTAAATTTCCAATAGATTCGGGAAGTTCGGTTAGATTGTTGTTTCTTAAATCAAGGATTTGTAAAAATTTTAATTGGTCAATCGATTCTGGTAAATAGTTTAAGCCTTTACCGCATATATTAAGAATAATTACATGATTGCCTAAAATGACATAACTGAATTTGTGTGTTTTTATATCAGTTGACGTAGGCATATAATCTCCTCGAGTAAAATCCCCTTCCCATTTAGGAATTCTCCCAACTTGCTGCTCTAATTCCATTAATACCTCAAATTCTTCTTTTATCAATGGTTCTCCGTGATAATTTTTAAAATCATATTTCTCTGTTTCCTGATCTTTAAATCGTGAATACATTAGATCTCTTTTCTTATAAAGCTCTTGTTTCTGCTCTTCTTTGATTTCTTTATATTCTTCTAATTCTATTGTTTTTGTTAGATTTTTATTTTCAGAATCTCGGAATTGTTCAGATATAAGAGATTCCTTAAGCTCTTTCATGATTTCCTTTCTTAGACCTGTAGGGCCTCTACCACCTCTAGGGGTTTCTATCTGAGTGTGAGTATGAGGTTCCATTCGAGTTCGGTAATAAAACCTGATAACATCATTAATTGCATCAGAATAATCATTCCAAATTCCTGATATTATATCTTCATTTAAGCATTCAAGCCAAAAGTTTGGTATTGAGAGCACAATTTTAGTTCTATTTGTTGATGTGCTTCTTGTAGAGGTAATCGTGGTAGGTCTTCCATTCTTATCCCACTGTTTTGCAGCTGAAATCGTACCATAGGAACATTTTTCGGCTATTACAATCGAAGATTGATTTTCACCCTTCGCAAGGCGTTCAAGTATAAGTTCATATTTTTTTTTATTAGACTTTCTTGTCATATTAATCACTGTTACTACTATAAACAATTGATGTATTTAAATCTTTGTAGTAGAGGTTTTGATAGAAGTAGAATAATAGTAGTAAGATCAGAAAGAAATCAACTTTTTAGATTTTTTGATAATAGTAGTATAATAGTAGAAATGATAAAATGATATCTTAATACTATCTATCTAAATTTTATTAATTAGATATAAAGTTTTTAAATTAAATATAATCATGAAAATTTCTATATATTTTCGCAGACTCGATTAAACCATTTACAATAGAAAACTAACTCTTTGGCATCTAACAATTTTACTTTTTTTTTTTCCGTCGCAAACTCAAGTTCATTATCATATACAGGATTTCCCCGAAGATCAATTATTTCAAGATTCTCAAGCTCGGCAAGTCCCATTATCTCGGTGATCTCGTTAAATGCTAATTCTAACCTTTTCAATTGAGTTAAATGCTCGAGAGACTTAATTTCTTTAATATTATTTCTCTTAATTGCCAAAAGGACCAGATTTTCAAGCGTATCAAGACCTTGGAGTTCTGTAATAAAGTTCTTTTCAATATTTAAGAATTTTAAGTAGATTAAATTTTCAAGTCCTTCAATCACCGCTATACGATTACTACCGAGATATAATTTCTTTAAATTAATCAAGTTTTCTAAGCCTTTAATATTATGAATTTGATTATCAAAAAGATTCAATTCAACCACATTAACGAGCGCCTCAAGTCCGCTAATCTCAGATATTCGATTATTATAGAGATATAAATATTTTAAATTAGTCAACGCTTCAAGGCCTTTTATTTCTTTAATTTGGTTTATTCTTAGATTTAGCAACTCCAGATGAGTTAATGTTTCAAGCCCTTCAATCTCAGTAATAGTATTATTTGAAAGATCCAGTTCCTTTAGATTAGTCAAATTTTCTAATCCTAAAATCTTAATAATTTTGCAAATGCCTAAATTACTTAGATCCAGCCTCCCATCTATTACATTATATCGTTTTCCTTTAAATTCTACATACTCCATATTATGATTGTTTTACTTTCTCTTTATTCTATAATATTAAATAATTACATTGTAATAAATTTCTAATTTGAGATAATTTTTTACTAATTAATTAGGTGGGCACCACGAAGGGGGCACCAGAGAGAGATTATCTAATACATTTTATTTTAAGGAACCAAATCAAATATGGAGCTACATTTACTGTGGAGACAACCATAGAAATTGGTAGGGATGATAGATATTACAAGTTGTATATTGGCGATATAGGAAGAAATACTCCTACTAATTAACACAAATGCCCAAAAAACTTTGAACTAAGTTCTTTTATTAAGAATTTCTGCTCGCTTTTCTTTAGGTAATTTTTCGCTGGCGTATCTAAGGATTAACTTAGACAGATTTTCTTTGTTCTTTGATAAATAATCAATAATTACTTCAGGTTTATATTTAGAACAGGTCTTAAGGAGCCACCCGATTCCTTTTTCGATATAATTTGCTTCGGAATACTTTAACATTTTATCCACTAGTTCAAACACGTAAGTCTCGTCAAAATCTTTTCTTATCATCGTAATTTTAAGTAGAATAACCATTGAGGCTCTTTTAATCCATATATTGTCAGAATTGGACCATTCATCAATAGTTTTTTTAGCTAATTCTTCATTACCTTGTTTCCCGAGAAACGGCCCTATGACTCTAACGCAAGTGCTATCACAGTGACTCCATGTATGGCAATGTTTAGCGTATTCTTCTCTGAAAAGATGAATTGTTCCTTCATTAAAATTTTTTTTAAAACGATTTAAGAAAAGGAATGCTACGAATTTTTCCTCCTCAACATTTGATTTAGTTAATATTTTAAAAATTTCAATTGCGTCTTGATAAGTACATATGAACTTATTATAAACATATTTTACGATGTTCTCAATCTCGGCAACCTTTACTCCGTATTTTACATAATTAGAGATGTCGGGGTTTATAATCTTGTACATCTTTGACTTCTGTTCTGGAGTAAGACGCGGAGCTTTTTCTACCAATAGATTTTTAATTTCAATGATTACATCTTCCGTCATAGAAATTTATCAAGTCCTGTTTTTTGTTCTGATTCTTTACTTTTTTCTAAATACGGTTTAACGAATTCAATTATTTTTTTATTGAAATTATTTAATTTTGATAGTTCCCCTCTTTTATACACATTTATAATAGATTCTTCCAGATTATTTAGATTTAAACCAGCCCATTTCATGGCATTGTTTGATTTTCCGGTTTTAACAGCATCCAAATATTCTTTGTTCAATAACAACTCAGAAATCTTGTAATTCCACTTTCGGTAATCGTTCGGTATCCATCTCTTTTCTCTTATAGGTAATCCATACTCCTCGCAATAACTTAACAATTTTGGGTGCAATTTCTTTACATAATCAGTAGGTGGGTAGATTTGTCCCTTATATAAATTTAGTAAAGGTTTTACGATATGTTCATATTTACTGTTCTTTAATTTATTGATAAAAAATTCTGCTTGTTGATCTCGTATTGTCAAACCTGGCGAAAAAAGAATAAAATCGGCTCCTGCTTTTTTAGATTGTTTAATAACATCTTCCAAATTTTCGTCGTTATCTTCTAAAAAAGGTATTATTGGCATAAAATAAGTTCCAACTTGAATATTTGGAGCTTTAGTTTTAATCTGTTTTAAAGCTTCAAGGCGTTCCTTCGGTGGAGAAGAATAAGGTTCTAAAAATTGCGCCAATTCCTCGTTAGTCGTAGTGATCGAAAAACCAACGGTACACCATGTATCTTCTGCGATTTTATCTAATAACTCTATATCTCGCGTAATCATTTTATTTTTTGTTGCGATATTCAAGGGGAATTTGTGTTTAGCTATAACTTTCAGAATTTTTAAAGTATTTTCAACCTCTTTTTCGATTGGTTGGTACGCGTCACAAACACCACCAGGTCCAATTACATCGGGAAGTAATTTTCGAGCTCTCTTAATTCTTAAATCTAATTTTTTATCAATATTAGTTTTAACGATAATTTCGTTCTCGAAGTCTTGTTCTAAGTAATACCTTTGGCTCCTAGCATCGCAGTATATGCAAGTATGGGCGCATCCCGAGTAGGGGTTTATCGTATATCTACACCAAAACCAAGAATCAGGGTATTTTAACTTGTTTAACGCCGTCTTAAATTCTCTATGGATAATTTTAAAGTTCTTCGTCATCTTAAAGTAAAAATATCAGTAAAGCTCAATAATACGATAAAAAATTTAAGATTAATTACTCCTTACATGTAGTTTATAAAAAAACATGTGAAAAAACGCCCTTAATTATTTTTATTATTAATATTAAGTGATTAAGTGATTATAAAATGGAAATGGAAAAATGGGCGCTTCTTCAATTAATGTATATACAAATTTGATTATATATATCTTTAGGTTATATTAAATTATCCAATAATAATACTCTTAATACTCTGTTATGATTTTTTATTAAAATTTTGAGGTTTTTTTAATAAGTGTGAAAAAATTAGGGAAACAAACACTTATCTATGGAAGGATGAAAAATTTTTATTGATTCTTAATTAGAATTGTAAGTTTCTTCAATGTTAATCATAATTTATATTCATTTTTTCTTCGTGAAATCATCGTTTCACGATGAATTTTACTATATTTTTAACTATAGTAAAATAGATTCCATAGAATCCAGTCCTCATAAAATATTCAATAATATGTTTATTTAATTTTTATTTTTCAACCGTTCCCGAGTGTATAATGATTTCAAATAATCAGTAATATGTTGGAGTCTCTGTTCAAAGGGAATTGTTTCATCCACAACCATTTTTCGCATGAGAGCTTGGTATTTCCCTTCTACTTTTTCGATGAGTGTATTATGCTCAGTTTGAATTAATCGAATTTTCGGTTGATTTTGGATAAAATCAATCAATTTCAACCATTTTTCTGCAGTACTGGGATTAAGACCAATTTCTTTTAACCGACTTTTAGGAAAAACATCTTTTTGCTTCTCAATGAACTCAAAAATTGCTTCCACGCGTTCTTTAAGAGTTCTTCTTATAGGTTTTTTATCTGTCATTTCTCTATAATATATTATTGTCTCTTTCATATTTAAATGTTGGTATGTTATTGGATCTTGGGATCCAATAAGTAAAGATTTAAAAATCTAAAATTTTTAAATCTAATATGGAAGAAAAAAATAAAAAAAATAGAATTGAAGATTTTAAGATTCCCTCTATCGACAGTTCAAAATGGGCTATCATTCAAGTTTTAGAAATATTTCTTATGAAGACTTCTCCTAAAGATGCAGAAAATTTAGTGGAGTCCTTTGCTAAGAAATATGAAATTTTGCTACAAGAAAATGAGCTAGAAAATAAAATGGATCTCGCTCGATTTTACCGGCTAATAACGGAATTCAAACCCGCCTTAGCATCTATTTTGAAACCTGGAAAAGAGTTTGATGATATGTGTGATATTGCAGTCATCAATTTAATGTTGCTTTAAATAGAATTAGGAGGCAAATCAATGACGGAAAAGGGAGGATTCAAAAAAAGGGACCTACTTTACCTGGGAGCAGCAAAGCGATCGATCTAAAATATTTTTGTACCATCTGTAAACAAGAGTTTGAAATTCCTTCTGATATAAAAGCACAATTGTTGAATTCTTCTCAAAAAATGGAATTACCTAAACATCATGAAAAAGAGATGGAGATCAGGATCAAAAAACCCAAAAAAGAAGAGCCTATAACGAAAAATCAGATTGAAGAAGAGGAAAAAATAGAAATTTATTCTGCAGAACTTCTAATGGGTCATATGGATTCCAATGAGTCTAATGTTGAATATTTAAAAGTATTAAGTGTCGGAATTGATGTTGGATCTTCTACTTCTCACCTTGTTTTCTCGCGTCTTACCCTAAGAAGGGAAACAAGCTTTTTTAACATGTCAAATAGATTCTTTCTGGTAAATCGAGAACTCATATATGAAGGAAATATAATATTAACTCCTTTAATTGACCGAAATACCATCGATATCGAGGCGATTATAAAATTTTGTGAAGATGAATATAAAAAAGCGGGAATTACACCTGAAATGGTTGATACGGGCGCAGTAATTGTAACTGGTGAGACTGCTAAAAAACAAAACGCTGCAGAGATAGTGAGACGATTGTCTTCCGAATCGGGGAAATTCGTTAGTGCTTCTGCTGGACCCAATTTTGAATCTCTTCTTGGAGCTATGGGAAGTGGTACCGTTGATCTATCCCGTAAGAAGCAAAACACCATATTAAATATTGATGTAGGTGGAGGCACTAGTAATCTTGCAATCTCATCAAAGGGGATTGTACATAGCACTTCATGTATCAACATAGGAGGTCGACTGCTGGGAATAGATGAAGATTTCAAGATATGGAGAATCGATGGACCTAGCGAAATCGTTATGGAATATCTAAATATGAATTACAAGATAGATGATATCATCTCAGAGGAGGATGTGAGGACTATAGCCCGTGAATATGCAAAAGCATTACTAGAGGTAATGAGAGGTCCTGCAGCAAGCAAAATCGCCAAGAAATTGATGATGACCGAGGATCTGGATTTCTCCATCCCAATTGACGAAATATCCTTTTCTGGTGGAGTTGCAGAGATGATTTATGATAATGATGGAGATATTGATAAGGATAAGGGTAAAACTTCCAAACCATATAATGACATTGGAATGTACCTTGCCGAAGAAATCAATATTCTCGTTGATAAATTCAATTTGCCCTTAATGGAGCCTGAAAACAAGATTAGGGCAACGGTTATCGGAGCTGGTGCTTTTTCCCTTTCGATATCTGGATCAACTTGCTATTATGATGAAAATATTAAACTACCGATTGAAAATATTCCAGTCGTTCCTGTTAATATAAATCTAAAAGACATTTATGCGAAAAAGCAAAATCTGAAATCTGAAATTGACCTAGCTCTAAACAATTTTGATATGAAAGAAGGGGAGGATTTATTTGCTCTATACTTCAAGGATCTGTTAAATCGACGAGATCTACCACTTTTCGCTAAAGAAATTGAAAAAGCACTCCCAAATTCAGTTGCAAATAAAAAATTGATTCTTATAATCTTAGGATTTGATGGCGGTAAAATGCTGGGAATAACAATCAAGCGTGAGACATCAATTAAGAATAACATCTTTTGTCTGGATGAATTAGATCTGGAAGCGGGAGACTGGATTGACATTGGCGCCCCCCTCCATCCAAGTCAAGCTTTCCCGATTACTATAAAGAGTTTGGTGTTTAACAAGAACAAAAATGCTTCATAGCATCGAAGTTTTATTTATACCGATTTGAAATTGATCGACTAGTAAAAGAAGGTAAATCACAGGAAGTATTAATATTGTTTTTAAATTTCTAATTCTTTCTTATAATTAAACTTTATAGTGTTGAATTTAAAATGGAATGGGAAAAAGCAGCAGAAATTAAGATTTGGTTTATAGGTCGTAAGACACCTTCTCGTGTACCTGATACTATTCTAAAAAATGCTGATTATAAATTTATGAATTCAGGATTACTAGTATCTGGAATGGAAGAAGGAAAAATCGATTTTTTTCCAAATCATAATACTAAACAAGTTAGAATTACTCCTTAATTCAACTATTTTTCTTTTTTTTCTTTACAATTCTATTTTTTCATAAAACTTCTTAACAGCTAAAAATTCCTCTGCAAATTCCTTGATTACATTTAAAGACGAAAAGGTAAATAGCTATTGCTCTGGTATGGATATCATATATTCTAAATAAGTGCGCCCTCCGGGAATTGAACCCGGGTCCTCGGGTTGGAAACCCGAGATTCTAACCACTATACTAAGAGCGCTGTATAAAAACAGAAGATACTTAAAAAGAATTTTTTTCAAGTGATTATTTGTATATATTAACGATTAAAAAAAAAACTTTCTTATACTTATTTTGTTAAATAATGTCATTAGTAATTTCATAAAAGCTAACTATTTTATTTACGATAACCCACGCATCCAAAGAATAATTCGAAATTGACACAATTTTATCGCTTAGGTTTAAGATATCTTCTGCAAAATAACCTTTTTGAAAACCACCAATAATAGCAATATAATTTCTAGCCAAATCTTTATCAAATAAATCGAGATGATATTTAACTAATTCCCCCCTGCTTGAGAATATTATAATTTCCTTTTTTTTAAAAGATTTTACTAAATCCCTTAAAGTTCCATAAAATTGCGAAATTAAAAGTAATTCTTTTATTCGAATTTCATTTTCCCTTAGCAATTTTGCCATTAATCCTTTAAATCTATTATAATTTCTAGCAATTTTGATTTGTGGATTAAATTCGAATATTTTATTGTTTAAAGTATGAATATATAGCTTTAAATTACTACTTTTATTCAGGGGAGAGCCCAAAGCGTTTAATAAGCAGCTATGAGTAATA
>JAUWZT010000028.1 GCA_030615145.1 Promethearchaeota archaeon
GTTTATTTGTAGTTCTATTGATAATATCACCTATTTTTACAATTGGCAATCAAAATCTAATTTTAATATTACTGTTTATTGATATTGCTCTGGGGGGAATTTCAAATTTTGTATATGGTATATTTTATGGAAAATTTAGAAAAGACTTAGGAGAATAATATAAAAGAGATACTATAAAAGATATTCAAAAAGAATAATAAGAAATATAAAAAAAATGTAAGAGAAATCGAAATTTTTCATAGATATCTAAATATAATACTTTAACTTAATTTTTTCCATGGCTTTCCAAAAAGCATATAACTTGATATTGCTAAAGAACCTTTTAAATCGATGCTTTTAGTACCGTCCTCAGCGGATAAATCTTTAAAATTTTGTTCTACGAGTTTAGTCATTTTATTTGCCATACATGCTTGGCGAGCTTTCAAGAGCGAAACTCCTTGGCTCCGATAATTGAACAAATTAACGTAAAAATTTGCGATTATTTCTTTAGTTTCATCGTCAAAAATAGGATAATTTCTCGATATAATGCCTATGATTTTATCGTAATCAAAATGTTCTACAATTTCTCCGAAAGTTCTTAAAGCGTTTTTTAACTTCTTTCCTTCAACATCATATATTTGAGAGTTGAAAAACAAGAAAGGATTCACGTTAGATTTACTCCCTTGTATTAAATTGTTGATATCGTTAAACGTAATGATTTCGTTGTCGTTAGTCAGAAAAAAACTATCACGGGGACTCCATTTGGAGTAAAAGATATTTCCTACAAAATGGATTATATGGTTCGCTCCGCTAGCTATATGTGATAAAATATTTTCTCGAGTAGAGTTGGGTCCTGCTAAAACGGCAATTTGGTTTATTTCTTCTCGATTATTAAAAAATTCTGTAATGTAATTAAATTCGTTTATTCCAGCTTCAAATGGAAATATTAGCTCTTTAGATTTAAGCTCTTCATTCCATCTAACGGGACCTGAATTATTAATACTTTCTATTATAAGTACATCAAATTTATTTTGGACCTTTAAACCTTCTTTATTTTCTTCAGGCTCACGACCAAAAGTTATACCCCCTAATGGAGGCTCTCCAATTATGTAACTAATGGAATATTTTAATAAGAAAAAGCTTTTATCGTAAATTAAATCGAAGGGGATGGTCATATCGTCTAAAATAAAATAGATTTCCGCTGTAAAATTTAAAGCTTTTATCTCAAATTGTTTAAAAAAAGTTCTTATTTTATTAGGAAGAAAAACATATAACAATCGACCAAATTCATTTAATGTAAAGTTGTACTTTTTTTCTAGGTTATCAGAGAAGATATCGTTGTAAATGTCAAGAATATGAGCATCATTCCAATATTCGTCAAATACATTTCCTTCTACTATTTTATTTTCTTGAGAAATCATTCGAATAGATATTGACCCTTCAGCATTTATCCTAAATATCATTTGCTTTATTATAAAGCCTTCTTCAAATCCCATAAAAAAAAGATCGTCTTCTCCAAACGAATAGATATCTCTCTTAAGTGATTCTGTTTCGTTATACAGTAGAAGCGGGTCGGCAACCAACGCTCTCAAATTCTTTTCTAAGTACGGTAATATTTTTTGAGCGAGATTGAAATCATTTTCCTCATATATAGCACGATAGAACATCATTCTCCAGAAATCTTTCTGCTCTAACGAGAAAAAAATTGACTTAAATTGCCATAAGAAATTACAGGTGTAAAAATAATGATATAATTGAGCATTGTTTTGAGGAATTTTCAGTTGAGTGTTTAATTTTTCAAGAGATTGCAATAGATATTTTTTCTCTTTCATTTCTACGAATTTTTTGGAAGCCTCAACCCATAATTCAATTAAAATATTATCGTATCCAAGATTCGTTTGGTACATAAACAGATCTTCCAAGAAATCATAGATATCAAAAGCTATTTCAAATCTATTCCTTGAAATTGCGAAATTAATGAATTTCCTAATATACGTAACTGCGTCACCATAGGATTGAAATTCGCGAATTTTTGAAAATAGATTTTTAATGATAATGATTATCCAGGTGTATTCTCCAATGTCGTTTAAATAATAGATCAATTCCTCTAACTCTTCTAAAATAGTATTAAAATTTCTTTCATTTATAGAGATTTTGCTTAAATTACTAAATTCATTTTTTAAATATCCTGGAATCCGATTTATTAATAAACTTTTCATGTATTTAACGAAATCTTCGGATTTATCTATGAGATGATAATGCATATTAACATTTTCTATAAAAATATAAAGAAACAAAGCCCTTTTCCCAGGTTCTAGTTTAAATATTGTTCTGCCTAAAATTTCCATACTTAAATGAAAATATTCTTGTGGTATAACGGATTTTCTTAAATACATTAAAATTATTTGTAATTCAATCAGTTTAATATACTCCTTCCTTTCAGTCACTTTAACGCAGAAAGAGTTTACGAATTTAGTTATACCCGTTTGAGATAACTCGTCCATTGTAATAAACGATTTCAACAAGTTGGTTACAAAATTATTAAAAAGATAGAAATCGTCTAATTTTGATAAGAACGAGAAAAATCTTTTGTAAGCGTCTATATATCTAATAACATCTACTTCGGTCCCCTCGTCAGTTTTACGCGTCAAGGAATTGATGTATATCCACCAAGAATTTGATATTATCATGGTTAGTTGGTGTTTTTTCTGGACATCGAGCCAATCAGTTCTTTCTATCTCAAAATACAAATCAGTTAATAAGCGATCAGCCCATAAATGATTAGCTGATTGCAATAATCTTCTTCCTTGTATTATTCTTTGTTGAAAATCTTTTAAGAAATTTGTTTTTAATTTTAAGTTAATAGACATTGAAACCATTTACGCTAATTATTTTAATTAATATTTTGAGAGTTCGTTTCATCTATTTGTTTTTGATTAGAATCTTGAAGATTAGGATTATTTAACCATCCTTTTTTTAATTGATTTTTCGAATAAAGAACTGAAGCCCCTATCCAGCCCATATTTTCCCTTCCTGAGGCTGCCACCACTTTGATTTTATTTTTTAGCTTTTCCGAGAAGTATTTCTGCAATTCTACTCTTAATCTTTCACCTAAACCAGGTATCAAGCTACTTCCTCCCGAAAGGATAACATTTGAAAGAAGCTCTTCCCAATTTTCTCTATCCCATGTCTTTATTACTTTAGAAATAGCCTCGGCTAAACCGATATAATCAACATGAATGATCTTCATGATTTGAGGATCAAATAAAGCCTCAGAAACCATAAATCTCTCTTTATTTATTTCGAAAGTAGTACCATCGGGAAAATTGATTGGTTGATTGTATTCTTTTGATCCCCCTTTTATATGTTGGAGCTCGGTCTTCGCATTTGCAACACATATAGAGGATTTTTCTTTGATTTTTTTTACAATCCATTTATCAATAAATAAAGATTTCTCGGAACCCCTACTTGATAATATCATGCTAAGAAAATAATCTGTCATTTCTTTGCCTGCTATCGGGAAAACATCCCGCGCCATAATATTTGTAAACCCATGGAAAACTGTGGAGATGTAAGAATCAGTTTCTCCAATATTTACTATAACGCCACTAGTCTTTTGCATGGTTGACAAAATCGCTTGGACTTCAGATAAAAATAATATTGTTGGGAATTTAAAATAATTGAAAAATACATATTGTAGCCGTGCTTTTTCCACATCAGTCATGAAAAAAGGAGCAATAAATATTAGAGGTTGTTTATACTTAAATTCAGGAAAAATTTCTAATTTGTGGTAATAATGATTGAAATATAAAGCAAGAATATTATAATTACTTTCTTTTTTAAATTCATGTACTTTTAAAATATTACTATATTTAATCGCATCATAACCAAAGAGGTATTTCTCAGTCGAGCCTTTAATAAAAATGTCGTCAAGCCCATCAATTACACCAGAAGTGAAGATATAATCTGATATGTCTACATAAACACTAGGAGCAAGGGTTTTCGGGATATCCTCTCCTGCCCATCCCATCCTAAACCTATCGCTCCCTATATCTATGATTAAAGGGCGTAATTGCGGGTTATCCTCAACATTTGACATGATTTATAAATGAGTTAATTTAAAATTAAGAATAGAGTTTTTGAATAACTGTGGTACAATGCCCGATTTTTCATCTTTCTTACGCTGGTAAAGACCTTTTCCTTCAGAAACTCCTTTTAATAAATGTTGTAACGCAGATTTAGTTTTTTCTGTATCTTGCATCGCAAGAGTTATTGAAAAATCGTTTGAAGCATTTGGGCCTACTTCATTCTTTTTAGATTCCATCGGTTCCTTCTTTTTCTTTCTAGCTATAGATATCTAGCTCTTATTCTATGATATTCTTTTAATAATCCAATATTACAATTAATTAATCTATTTTGATAAATTAAACCTTTTTGCAGAACTAAATAGAAGTCTTATTCACGGTTAATACCCTCTTAATTTAAAACTAATCCGATCAAATTGACCCGAAAAGAATTTCGTACTCAAGAAATTTTTGTTTAAGGATACTCTTCCGGAAACTTCTTGTGGGCGCGGGTGTAGCAAGGAACGCAGCGCCATTCGTATCTCCCAGGGGAATAAACGAGGTTTTCCATCCGGTCACCGCAAAGACAGCAGCAGAGAGGATAACGAATGTAATCAAGCCTTAACTCTTCTTGCTCTCTAATGATAAAGCTACGTTTTTCCCACCTCTCGTCGTAAGAGAGCGATTTGTCTTTACCGAGAGCGGCGAACCTTTTCTGAAGATCCCTCCATCTCTTCTCCTTTTCTAAGCGGAGCAGTGTCCTCAACTCGCACCTAATCTTTCTTAATTCTCCGTTCTTTAACTTCTGAACTACTTTCTTGCTTTTGTTTTTCGGCATTTTCTTAAATAATTAAAGACAATTCGAGTATATAAAATATTGGAGCAAGAAAAACTTTTAATTTAATCCAGATCAAACGCCTTTTTCATTAGATACACTTGCCAGATACGGGCCAACTCGTCCGCCTTGTGGCCGGAGAACCTCTTCGGCAAATAAAGGCTCTAAGCCCTCGTCAACGCCCAATTAGTTTTCTAACTCTGATTTGTAAAATGGAGTGATAATGATTATTGGTTGTTTAAACCGCAACTCTTCTGATATATTTAATTGTTGGTAATAATGATAAAAAAACTTTAGAAGAATGTTATAATTGTTTTCTTTTCTAAATTCGTGTATTTTCAAAATGCTCTTATATTTTAAGGCATCATGTCCTACTAAATGGGCTTGATTATTCGTATCTAAAAAAATATCTTCTAATCCATTAATCACATCAGACTTAAATAAGTAATCAGAAATGTCGACATATACGCTCGGAGCAATAATGTCCGGAAAATCGTCTCCAGCCCATCCCATCCTAAAATTATTGCAACCTATATCGAGAATTAATGGAAGCAATTGATCGTTATCGGTATCTGACATAATCATTTTCTAATTGTTTAATATCAAAATGCTCTTAAGTAAAACCTTTACGAGAAAGTTTGTTGTTGATGGATGTATTCATCCGATAATTTTTTTAATTGATATTCCTTCACTTGCAATTCTAATAACCCTAAAACCATTTTAAATTCACTGGACATAGATTCAATATCTACACCTGCAATCTTTTCAACTTCCTCGCGTTTTATCTTAAATTGTTCCAAATTGTATTGAATTTTATCGAATAAGTTATTTATCGTCGTAGCTAAGTCTTCGGTGTTTTTCTTTGTTATCTTCCTCATTTTTCTAAGTATTGAAAGGATTGAAGATATAGAATTCTCCCATTGCGCGTATCTGTCTACGTAACCTATAAATATTTCTTTAAAAAAATCAGTTAATTTAACGTAAATATCATCTCCCTTAGAGAATGAGGGCGTTTTAATGGTGCTAGGGGCAGGAGTAGGAACTTCCACCGTTGGTTTCTCTTCTTCTTCTTCTTCAGAAACTTCTGGAAGAGGCTCTTTCTTTTGAAGAGTCTTTCTCTCGGTAAGTGGAACTTCTTCTATCATGTAATCTTCTGCTATTTTCTTCTTGACTTCATAAGAAAGCTGAGGCGAAATCTTTTCTTCTTCTTTTGGAGAAATAAACCCTTTATCTTCAGAGAAGGCTTTAAGTAATCCTTGCAATGTTGATTCTGTCTTTTTCGACGATTTTAAAAGGTTGTCTAAAGTGTAGGTAGGAACTTTCTCTTCTATTTTTTTCTTCTCTTTCTTCTTTTTTTTAGCCATAAGACTTAAACATCAACTTTATAATTCTGAGATATACCTTATTCCAAAGATAGAAATTCTACTTTAAGCGCTTCTCCTTTTTCTATTAAAGTTTTTTCGAGTTCTTCTAAGGTAAAACTTGGACTTTCAGATATTACAGTCCACACAGCAGATTTGTCTTTTTCAACGATAACGGCTTCGCTATACATCATACTTAGTTTTAAATCTCCGAAAGTGCCTGCTAATTTTGCTAACGCTCCAGGTGTATCTCCCATTGTAATTCTTAATTTAATAAGATTACTCTCATCCCGTAAACCAATTGGAGATATTTTTATTTCTTTAGCTTCAGAGTCGCTAATCATCATTAATTGCGAATTTGTGGTAATTCCTAAGGACTTTCTTACGATTTGTGGAATAACTATTCTACCACGTTCGTCTATTGTAAGAATTTTAACTTCTTTCATTGGTTTGACACAAATTACGTATTTTTCTTATAGTTATTATTAATTTATAAGTATAAAAATTTTATAGAAAGTGAACAAAGAGAAAAAGGAATTAAAAATAAAATAGGAATTTTCTTAGTATTATCATTCATCTCAGATTCGTTTGGAAAGACTATTTAATTAGACTTTAATGATATAATACTAAAAAAATAAAAATAATTTCTTCCTTTTCAATTATTCCTTATGAGCTTTCATCTTTACTGTAAGATCTCGAGCCCGTTTGGAATACCAGATTAAAAGCTCTCCAGCATCTTCAGGCTTGAAATATTCGCCTCCACATAAAGCTGCTGCTCGTATCATCATTTCGTCGTCTGGGTTTCCAAGACCGACTATGTATATCACTACATTTGGATTTTCTGCGAATACTTTGATTGATTTTAGGAAGGCATCGCCATCAGTTGGAATCCCATCGGTTAAGAGGAGGATCATAGTGGGCTGTGGAGATCCAATACTCATTTTATCGAATTCGGTTAAAACTTCGTGGGCTTTTACCATTGCTTGGCCCATATTAGTACTTTGGCCGTAGCTATTACCTATTCTGTCTACAATCATTCGCGCCGCGTCTTCCAACACTCCCTTCTTCCCACTCGCCGAGTCCATATAGAAACTATTACCGAAGGGGAGCAATTGAGCCTCATCGGCAAATCGTATGATAGAAACTTTTTCGCCGAATCCTCGCCCAACCTTTTCGCTTAAGAAAAGTACCGCGGCAAAAGTTGCCGAGATTCTTCTAGGGATGTAAACGCCTTCTTTGAAATGCTTTAAAAATTCTTGAATCTCTCGCGATTCCATTGCTGCTTTAATCCCCTCAATTGCGGGAGCAATATTAGTTACTAGAATGTCTCTGGCCATCATCGAACGGCTAATATCAATGATCAATATGGCATTGAATGGGACTAAGCCCGTAGGAGTCAAATTTATTGCGGTATTTTCATTAACTTGCGCTAATATGTCGCCTGTTAAATCTGGAGTAGTTGTAAGAATTGAGCAAGCTATATTTACAGCGTTCCATCTTAATTTTATTCCTTTAAAGATTATGTAATTAGCTAACCAACCTTTTAGTGAGTCAACATTCTCCCGGGCGGTGCTAATAATCTCCCACACGTTTTCGCCCGAGATTGGCGAAATTCCAAGTGAGATGTTTTGTAATGGTATTATTGGTCGAACATTTTTGGACACTTTAACTTCAAAACTTCCTATTCCAGAAGCTTCCAGAATTTCACTATCGATAATGATGGTGTTATCTGGCACAGATTCTAGTATTTCTACTTTCCCAGCTCCAATTGCCCCTGTAAGCTCGTCCTCAAAGGCAAGAACGTTATCTTGTACAAGTGAAAGCGTGTGCTGCGTTCTAGGGTTTACAAGCGCGTATCCCATTAAGTTCGGTTGTGATTGTACTTCTAACATAATTTGAGACACTTTTTGAACGGGTGGTTCGGTCGAATACACTACAATCTGTTGGGATTGAATATCTGTGTCTTCTTTAGTATCTCTACTCATTCTAATTTCTGTAGAACCGATCATTGCCTGATCAATCCTGGCAGAACCCATAACGCGTGTAAATGGATCTTCCCATGCTATTAGCATACTTTGCCCAAGACCTAACTGTTGGATAACTGTACTACTAAGCTGAACTCTCCCACCTTCAATAGAATTATCTACAGTTGGAGTTAATACAACACCATTTTTTTGGCTTCTTAGTATATTAACATCAATTCTATTAGAGTAAGGTTCAACAGGAGCGTCAGTTACATCAAATTCTTGTCCGGGAGTTGGGAGTGGGGCTTGACTTGGGATAGGCTGAGGTATCTGAGGTAGCGGAACTTGTGGTACGGGTGTCGGTGACGGGGGGGTTGGCGTCGGGGTTAATTGGGGTGATGGTGCAAAAGTTGGTTGAGGTGATGGTTTAGGAGCTGGTTGTTGAGCTGGAATTGGTATGTGACCGGCAACAGGTTGAGGCGGTGGTGTAGGAGTTGGTTGTTGAGCTGGAAATGGTATGTGACCGGGAACAGGCTGAGGTTCTGAAGGTGGTGGAGTTTGAGGGATTGGCGCAGTAGTCGGTTGAGGCGTAGGTCTAGAAGGCGGTAATTGAGGAGGTCTCGTTGGTAATGGCGTTAATCCGGGTTTAGAGGTTGGAGGAGGAAGTGTTACTGGTTTTAGAACTGGAACCTTCGGAATTTGTAATTTAGGAACAATTAAACCCATACTACTCGTTGGTCGGATAATTAGCTCAACTCCAGTAAACTCGAGGGCATCTAAAATGTTTTTTGAAACTTGACCCGCAAAATCTAGTACCATATTTGAAATTTCGATAACCGCTGGTGTCTTTTTGCTATTATCTGGATTTTCAATTTCAACTGAAGCTCCATTTTTAATTCCTAATTTATTAGCATTTTCTTGACAAATCACCACTTTACCGGTGGTACTTTCGCTAATATCAACAAAAATCTTAATTTCAGACATGACCATAAACTATTTTTTTTTTAAATTATATAAATATATGTCAGAGTTTATCTATTAAAAAATTCGCATAATATCTTCTTATTACTTATAACAAATTTTTTAAAAATAAAATGATATGTTTAAGGATATCTTTTTGAAATTTCTCCCGCGTAGTAGCGGAATACAGTTACAATCTTCCCCAAATCTTCAATTTTTCTGCTTCCTCCCATGAGGAAAAACCTACCTGCTCCACTTAAAATTATAAACGACTTATCTCCTCTTAAAACCACTTCTAACAAATTATTATACCCTAATGATTGTATTGCATCATAACCACTCTGCATTACTACAGCACTTAAACTCGAAAATAAATCGGGGTCCACTTCGTAATCCGGGATGCAAGAAAAAGCAAGGCGTAAACCATCACGGGTTACTAAGGCAAGGGCTTCTAATTCAGTGTGCTCGGTAATATTACCAAGAAATTTCGATAAGCTATGTGCTTGATCTTGGGTTAAATCGCTCATTTGAATAATCTCTGGTTTTTAATTGATCTTTTTATTATTCTTTATTTAATATAAAATAAAAGTTTCGAACTTAAAAATTTATATTATTCAATTAATAGGTTAAATTGTTTTAAAGTTTAATTAAAACTCATTAAAAAATTAAATAAAAGAATATGGTTAAAGAAAAGTTCTATTTGCCTTCGAGTTGAGTTTTTATCTGGTTTTTTAAAATTTCTTTCTTAGATTTATACTCTACTTTAACGTCCATAGGTCCACTTGTGCGTTTAAGAAATTCTATTGCTAATATCTTTCCATTCTCTGATAAAATTCTTGGAGAATAATCCTCGGCAAAAAATACGCCTTCTGGAATGGCTCCAACCTTTGAAATCTCTTTTGATACTTGTTTTTTGCCCAAAAACGTTTGAACTCTTTCGACTACTGAGTATGCGTGATTCCCGATAATTATTAATTCTCTTTCAAATCCATCAGGTATTTTGATGGCTTCTAATTTTTGCATAATTTCGTTAAAATCCACGTGTGTTTCATCTTGCATAAGCGTAGAAAACGACTCCTGACCAGTATACAAAGGTCCTGTGTTTTGAGTTGCTCTATCTCTGGACCCGGCTATATTCATTCCCGCTGCAGGTTTAGGGGTACCAAATACATTTTTCTCTCTTAAGGGATGCCCTGCTGGAGCGGCTTTAGCTGCTGGTTTTTCTTCTGCTTTAATCTCCTTTGCAATCCCTCCTTCGGTCTTCCCCCCAATTAACTTTATAAAATCTGGGTCTTCTTCTCCCTCGTCGAGAGGAACAACCCCAAAATGCATGCCTACCTGACCGCGTATATCTTGGCTACGTTTTGCACCTATAAATTTCGATCTAACATTACTCTCAATGCCTTTCCATAAATAAACTTTACGGTATTCGTCAGAAACTATTACGTAACACTCAGCCGTCTTTAGAATATCTTTTATAGGGCCTTCTGTTTTGTTTTCTTCTGTATTACCATCTGGTTTTATCTTGAAAACTTGTGTTCCCATACTCTCAACCAACTAATTTTCTGTGTTGTAATAAGGAAAATAATTTTTACTATAATAATAAATTAGGTGTTAATAAACTTTTATTAAAAAATAATTTGCACAAAACAAGCTATATAACCTTGTATAGTTGTTATCTGACATTAAAATTTTTATTAAAATTAATAATTTTATAAACTCAAAATTCCGTTATTAATGTTATTTATCATATCCATTGCCGTAAATCGAGGTCCTATCGTTTTTTTACAAAATTCTCCTATATAACCATTCAAAAAAGCGGCAGAGCATGCAGATTGGAACGGACTATTTCCTATAGTTAAAAAACTAGCGCACAATCCCGCTAACACGTCGCCAGTTCCGCCAATGGACATTTCTGGGCAGCCAGTTCTATTTATTTTTAGTTTTTTACCGTTGCTAATGTAATCATATGGTCCTTTTACCAATAACGTAACGCCAAGTTTTTTAGATAAGTTAAATATCTCGGTTCCCCTCCGTTCTATTTCGTCATAGGGCGGTAATTCAATACCCGCCATAATTTTCAATTCTCCTTCGTGAGGAGTTAAAATCACATTTTTTCCCTTTATTAAATCGAGATGGTTTTTGATTAATTTTAAAGCATCTGCGTCTATAACAATTGATTTATCCTTATTTTTAATTGGTTCTAATAATTTAATTAAGAGTTCCTCGCTTGCGTTTTCAGTTCCTAATCCTGGGCCAATAATAATTGTGTTTGCCCAATCAACTAACAATAAAATTTCGTCTAAAGCTTTTGTAGTTAACCAATCTCCTGGACTTGTCCTTACTATCATGTTTGGAGAATAACTTCTTACTACATTTCCAACGACTTCCGGAACGTAAGTTATAACCAAATCGCACCCAAAACGAATGCTTGATAACGAGGTGTAAGCAGGCGCTCCAGAATAATTCTTTGAGCCACCAATAACCAAAACTCTTCCGAATTCTCCCTTGTGGTTATCGACTTTTCTAGATTTCAAAGTTGGGATTAAATCACCTTTTCCAACAAAGATACTTGCTTCTTGTGGTATTCCAATAGGTTTTACTACTATTTGATATTTTCCAGTTTTCAAGCCTTTTTTAATTCTATGAAAGGTTATTACTAAATCCGTATTAACAGCTTTATCCGGAACTTTTCCCGTATCGGGATTCATTCCGGAAGGTACGTCAATAGAAGCAACTTTAATACGCTCTCTTTCTTTTTCCCGTATATTATTTATGAGGTCAACTGTTGATGAAATTGGTTCTCTAATGTCTCCTTTTATTCCCGTACCGAGTAATCCATCTATAATTAACTTATAACTTTGATCTTTTTCAATAATAGATTCAATCTTTTTTACATCCGTAGAATCTTTAATAAATTCTATTTTAATCGAGTAAGTTAGATTCTTATGTATTATATTCCAATTGAGTTGAGCTTCTTTCGTTCTTATTTTATCGGGGCTTCCGACGAGGACTACCAATACTTTAGCTCCGAAAGAAGACAAATGACGCGCGATAACAAATCCATCTCCACCATTATTTCCCGTTCCACAAAAAATAACAACCTTTGAGTTTTCCTTTAAATAACCTTGGGATATTATTTCTGTTGCGAAAGAATACCCTGCGCATTCCATTAAATGGCTCTTTGGAATTCCTAACCATTCAGAATTATTGTCTAATATTGCCAATTCTTCAGAAGAAATTTTTTTTGAAATAAATCTTTCCATAACAATTAATTTTAAGATAATGAGATAAAAAACATTTTAGGTTTTGTTTTAAATAAAAAAAAAAAGTAGTTTATAATTATTTCTACACTAACTGAATAAAATTAGGTTATTCTGGCATCTCAAGACCTACCATTGGAAATGCTGCTACCCCTGATAGGAAGATTTCGTTTTTAAAGGTAATTCCTTCGATATCAGCAAACCTTAATTGAAGCTTCATCGACCGTTTTAAAACTTCTTCATACTTGCCTTCTTTAACTTCTGATAATCCTATAGATTCTATTTCATTTCCTGTTACTCGAGCTGCTAATCGTAAAATTACTTTTTCTAAAGTTTTATCAGGAGGAAATTCTTTCGTTACTTCAATATATCTTAGGCTAACTTCCTTTGCCTTACTGATGGGAAACCTTGTGGTTGACAAAATTAATACCATAACATTCACCTCTATTAAAATTTTATATATTGGATTTAGATGTGAGATTTAGTAGGATAAGTTTGTTTAAATATTTATCCTATTTTGTCAAAAAATAAAAGATAAAAAATCTTTAAGTTTAATTTCTTTATTCGAAAAATTTAATACAATTTATTTGAATTTTTTAGGAAATTGTGGCAAACATTTAATATCTTTTAGTTTCTGAAAATGTTTATCGAAAGTGAAAATTTGATTAACACCTTTTTCTTTCATAATTAAGTAAGCAGAAATGTCATTTGAATCCATATTGTATTTCGTAATTTTATCTATTGAGTTAATATACATTAAATTTGAGACTTCGATTATCTCAATAGAATTATTTGATATTATTCCTAATAAAAATCGCCGTAAAGCTTCCCATGACATAGCATACTTAAGAAGGTTTACAGTCTCGGCTAATTGAATTATAGAGATACAGAACTCTCCATCTTGTTTGTCAATTTTTAATATAATTTTTTTAGCTTCTTCTTTCATCCATCGGATCTTTGGAGGTAAATTTTTTCCTTTTTTTGATTTATAATAAGCATAAATAAAAAGATTTGCATCTAAATAAATCATAGAGCATTCTCCATATGCTTTTTCTTTAAAAGATTCTTTTCAAATTCTGTCCAATCTTCCAATTTTTCAAGGATTTCTTCTCCAAAATCTAAAGTATCAAAGAATTGGGCTAATTCGATTTTCTTTTTTGGAATTATTTTCAAAATACCTTTTTCCTCAATAATTATAACTTCATTTCCATCCTTAAGCTCTTCTTCCCTCCATCTACGAGGTAAAACGATTCTACCTTGAGAATCAACTTTCTTTATTTCAGCATTTATTTTCATTTTAATTCAAAACTATACTTTTTTAGACTATCTAATCCCATATTTACTAATTCATTCCTATTTTATAAGTTTTTGGCATATTAAATTTTTTTCCCAGATAATAATCTTAAAATATTTGAAATTTTGATTTCAAAATAGAAAAAGTGCCGCATCTTGTTCTAAAAATTTAAATCTAAAAAATTATTATTCTTAATATATTTAATTTGCCGGTGTGGCTTAGCTTGGTTATAAAGCATTTGAATATTCGAATGTTTAATAAGCGCCAGACTCATAATCCTACTGAAAAAATGGGTCAGACTGGATGTAATCTGGATGTCGAGAGCTCAAATCTCTCCTCCGGCATTCTTCTTGATTTTGGCTTCAATATGCTCTTGTGCAACTTGTAGCGATATGAAAAAAGACCACGTTTTTACTCCGAAAACCCGCGAGTGGTATTGCGAGAAATGCCTTGAAAGACTTGAGAAAGCAAATTACTTTCAACATTTAGATGTTATAGAGAATTTCGAATAGCCAAGGACATCTTTTTACATCAAGTGAAAATAAGTAAGAAAGCCTCCGGCGGGATTTGAACCCGCGCTCTTTGCCTGTTTGGCTTATTAAATGCGGATACCAAGGCAACGCTCGAACCGACCTAAGCCACGGAGGCAAGGCTTAATTCAGATATGTCATTTGGATAACGATATTAACATCATTTGTTGAAGTATTTTTTTAAATTAATAAATTGTTTCTAAATTAAAAATTTTTTTACTACCTACTATTAATCTGCTAGTTTTGGTTCTCAAGTTTTAATAGATAGAATAAAAAAAAATTGGCAAAAAAACAATTATTTTAAAATCTATTCGGATTTTAAACTCTTTTTTTTATATAATACCGGGACATAGACTTTAATCTTAGGTATGTGTATGTAGATTTTTGGGATTTGCAGAGTTGGCATCTGAATAGATTTGTTTTGAAACTGTTCGAAGTCGAAGTTATGATCATCAAAAGAAGAAGTTTTACTAGTTCTTTCTTCTAACACATCCACATTAAAAGGTTCTTGATCGTTTATTTCTCCCCCAACCTGCGGTACTTCTCCGTGTTCACCAATTATTTCTGGTTCTTCTAATTTTTGTAGTACATCTCCACTAATAATCTCATCTTCAATTTTTTCTAAATAATCAATCAACTCAAATTGTTTTGCTTTTAAGATTTTTCGATAATCTTTAGCAAAGTTTTCATAAACCGAGTATTTTCTAAACACTTTCTCTTCAAACACCCATCCCGTATTGGGATCGTAGAGCATTCCCTTAATTTCGATGTTTGTGGGTAATTCTTTTGCGTTTCTAAATTTTTGTAATTGATTCTCAATATTATTAATTTCGTCATTAAAAGTTTTAAAAAACTTCTGTAGATCCAGATAAACCGCTCTACCATACCTTCCGATCATTTTTATTGCCGAATCGTTCAATTTATCCTTTAGATCATCTAAACGAATCTTTTTCAAACCACAGTCAATGTGTCCCAAAATTACTATGTATTTAATATTATACTCGTGTATCGCAATTAAAACGGATCTCAAAACATCTTCGGTATACACATTTCCCGCGTTTCTTAAAACGAAGACATCTCCGGGTTTTAATTGGAATATTCGATGGACATCAATTCTTGGGTCCATACAAGTAAGGATCAAAACCGGATACTTTGGAATTGGGTCGTTAATTTTAGTAGTTTCCTCCTCTTGCACAATCTTCCATTGGTATTTTTTATTTCCTTCTATCAATATATCTTCAATTTCATCAAATTCATTAATCAATTTTTTTCACTTTTCACATATTTTATACATTTATTCTAAACTATTAGCATTAATTCCTGATCTAAATTCCTTCTCTTGCTTTTCGAATAGTAAAAAAAAAATAAAAAGAAAAAAATACAATTTAATACTATTTCTGAATTGTTAACAATTCTTTAACCTTGGACGACATATCTCCGTTCCCTAAGAAATTCTTTATTTTATCTGAGTATTCAGGCAATAATTGCAAAAATGGCAGAATGGCTTTCGAAAGCGAGCTAAACGCCTCGTCACCATTACCCATAATGAACATTTTATCAGGGCTTAGATGCTTAAATATCTCAGGCAAAATGTTAGTTAACTGAACTGCCAGAAACCTTTGGTCAGCGTTGCTCATAGCATTTACTTGCTCTTGGAATCCCTCCGCTTGTGCAAGCATTTGTTGCCTTATACCTTCAGCCTCTCCTTCTGCTTGAGCAATTAATTTTTTCTTAATGGCAGAAGCTTGACCATCGGCTTCAATTACTACTCTTCGCCGTTCACCATCGGCTTCAATCTGTTTACGTTCGCGTTCTTTCTCAGCAATTGCGATTTCTTTTTCTTTCCTTCGTAGTTCAATTTCTCTCTGAACTAATTGCTCTTGAGTACCGATCTCGTTCTGTACTTCGAGTTCTCGCAACCTTGATACACGTTCTGCCTCTGCTTTGGCAACTCTAGCTTTTTTATACTCAATTGCTTGCTTGACAGCTTCCATGTTCTTTTTTAATTCGGCCTCTACGATTATGACTTCCAATATTTCGAAAGTTTCGATTAAAATACCCCAATCTGCCGATAACTCATGTAAATCTTTCATGACATGGTCAATCATCTCCCTTCTTTCTCTAATGATTAATTCAAGTGGCATATTTGCACATATTGTTCTCATAACTGCCTCGGCAGCTCCTTTTAAAATCTTTTCAACATAGTTCTCATCCCGCAAGTTCCATGAAACCGCGCTAAACGCTTTTTCAGGATCAACGACTTTCCAAATAATCATGCCTACGAATTCAATATTTTGGTATTCCTTTGAAACTACCTGATCGTGAGCTTCTAAAATCGTTTGTATACTAGTAGTCGGAATAACAATATATTCGTCAATTAAGGGCAATAACCATAGACTACCACCGAGACCTGCTGATTTTACCTTACCATTTCTCAAATGAATTACAAACTGGTTTGTTTTAAATTTCCGATATCTTGCGGCCATAAATATTATGAATAAGAATCCTATTATCGCACAAGTCACTGTAATGCCGACAGCCCATCCAACAATCTCTTGAAACAACATTTTTTTTTTAAAACCTCCTTTTTTTTTTTAATTTTTTTATCTTTTTTTATTCTATTTTTTTATAAATTTTAATCATCATATACTAACCCACTAGAACTAGGTTAGCTATTATCCAAATTGTCAAGATACAACCTAAAATAATAGCGGTGTTTATCAAAATAGCATAAGTTAAAGTAGGCTTTTTGTTAATTTTCTTTTGAAACTTTTTATTACGTACATCTTTGCCATGAAAATAGAGCCAGTTGTATCTATTCTCTTCCATTTCTCTTTCACTCACGCTCATTTTTTTATTTTTCACCTCTTTTTTTAATTATAATTTTATTAGGAGATACCCTCACTTTATTATCTTTAACTGCTACAATATAAACTTTCATACCTCTCTCAAAATAAGATGTGTCCTCATATGGCATAACATGAAGCTTCTCGTATTTCATAGGGGTTGTTGAATTTATTCTAATTACGCCTCCTCTCTCATCGATAGGTAATACAACCTCTCCCTCTCTTCCTATTAAATTCTGCGTCGAGGATATTTTATAATACTGCGATTTCGCAATATGTTTCCAAGCTACATTAAGATATTTCGAAGTGATAAGCGCAATACTAGGGGATCCTATGAACATTATAAACTTTAAGCCTTCAATGGCGATTATATAGTAAAGCGAGATTCCTGAAATGCCAAATACTAAAAGAAATGCAGACGCCAATAGCATAATTGGAGCAGGGGTAACTGTAGTGCCGAACATATCAGAATCTACATCTATATCTGCATCTACATCAATATCAATATCCGTGTCAACATCTATATCGACATCACTATCAATATCTACCCCCGCGTCCACATCGACATCAACATCAGCTTCGATCGAGTCGAATTCAGCCCCTATATCGTAATCCACATCCACATCAATATCGACATCCACATCAATATCAACATCCACATCAATATCGACATCTGCGTCTATATCTACATCGACATCGATATCAACATCAATATCTATGTCGGCATCGATATCGACATCAGTGTCAATCTCCTGACCTAACGATTGCGACTCCATTTGCGCTAAGAACACTGAGATTATGCTGAAAAGAAGGCCCCCGATGAATAACCCCAAACAAATGCTAAAAAACAAATCATATATGTTCATTTTTTCCAACACTCTTTCTTTTTATTTTTAATTTAAAATTTATAATGTAATTATTCCAACTTGGATCCACATTGGTGGCAAAAGCGAGCATCTTTATCTATCCGCGTCCCACAAAATTGACAAAAGAGAGCTTTCGGTTTTGTAGGCTCTATAGGTTTGTAATCTTCTACTAACAAAGTTTGAACATCGTTTCTAACCGACCCCCTTACAATATAAGGGTTTACTCTTGGAACTTGTTTAGAATGATCTTGATCGTATTTCTTTTGTACTGGTTTACAACATTTAGACTTTCCAGAAGAAGCACCTATAACGGCTATTATAACAATAAAAATTAAAATCGCCGGAAAAAACCCTATAAATGGAAAGATGCTAAACGGTACATCAAGGATAAAAAATAACCCGAAAGCCATAAAAAATAATGATCCTATTATACATCCTGCTCCTGAATTTCTATTTGACATTTTTTATTTTTATTTTAATATTATTTTATATTTTTATATATTTTTATATATGCTCAATTAATAAATATTATAATTATATATTTAAATGTTTCGTATTTAGAAATAGATGTGATAGAATAAGACTAAAACTACTGTTTTCTAACTTCTTAAATATATAAAAAAATATATAAATTTAAATTAGAGAAACATCACTTTATAAATAAACACGACATAAATAAGGAATATTTTTATATATATCAATATAAATAAATTGTTATGGTTATAATCCTAATTATAAATAATCTGAACATTTATTAACATAGTTATTTAATATTGAAATATATATTTAAATAGAAATATAGAAGTATAGATATATAGAAGGGAAAAAAAGGTTAAAGAATTTTAAAGGTGATTCTTATGGCACATACTAATAAGAAGGATAATGGTAATTCTGATGAAACGAAAGAAGTTGAATCAAAAGACAAACCAATCTACGTTAAAGTAGATGAAACTACTAGGAACATTATCGATAAATACAAGAATTTAGGAACGACAATTTCTAATTTAGTGAAGGTTGCAGTTGAAATGTATGACGAATATAATTCTATGTCACCTGAAGTTAAAGCCATTGTTGATACATATAAGGAAGAAGAGGAAAAATTAGTTTCCTTTTTAGAACGCGCAATCAGTTATTATGGCAAACAAAAGAATCTTGACCGCGATTTATGGGTTAGGACTCGAGACGAGATGAAAATGATGCTTATTGGGAAAACAACTTTTAATCAATTGATCGCGGCAGCTGAAGCTCCTCAAGACGCTTTAGATAAACCTTTTAAAAAAAACGTAGCGTTTGACTTAATCTTATGGTATACCGAAAAGCCCCTTAAAAACCTTACAATAGACGAAATAATCGCTACAATTCAAAAAGTGTGGGTTGTAGCTAATTATTTTTACAAGATAGATGTTCATAAGGAAGGTGATGAGTTTCATTTATTATTTAAACACAGGCAAAACAAAAGATATTCGCGATACTGGCTTGGATATTTTACAGAAGTGTTTCACGCAGAAGAATTAGCGTTTAAATGCATAACAGAAGGTCAAGCGTTTGACGAAACTCTTTCTATGAGTATTAAAGTTGGGTACAAAAAAAAATAGAAATTAAATCTTAAGATTTTTAATGTTTCTAATTATTTTGCTAACTCGTCTTCTTGCATTATACCTAGCTTATTTCCTTCAGTATCCTTAAACATGTAGAAATCACCGACTCCTGGCACTGTAATTTTTGGTGAAGATATAGTCCCTCCATTTTCCTCAATTTTTTTACTAAATTCATCAACAGAAGACACTTTAATATAATTAAAAATCTGATCTTCTGATTGCTCGCGTTTTTGTATACCACCCTCTATTCCTTTTTCATTGTCATCTCCAGCATCAATTGTCCAATATTCCACGGGACCGTCCCATTTTTCAATTT
>JAUWZT010000230.1 GCA_030615145.1 Promethearchaeota archaeon
CAAATACTGGAACATTTCGATTAAGTAATTTCAGCTTGAATTTGTATCTACTTTTATACTCTTCAAATCCCTCGTTAATTTTCAGCATGACGCAATACATAGGTTTTGTACATACACTCTTCGCTTTGGATATGTATCGGATAAATTCCTTATTTAGATCTAATCCTCCGTACCCTAATTCTTCCATTAAGTCAGCAAATCCCCCAAATCTTTCGGGATCCTTAATGAAAAGGATAGAGGAAATGTTTGGATCTTTATCAAGTGCTAATATCGTACGATAGTAGATATTGGGTTGAATTCCCATCCCACCAAGATCTATTGGGTTTGACAGGTTCGTATTTACATCGGGAACGAATCGTTTCATTTTATTGATACTTTTTTCTGATAGTGGGGGAATCGTTAGGTTGTACTTCTCTAAAATATCTATCGCTTCTATAGTAGAGCCTCCACCTATTCCAATCACGCCAACATTTCGTGAATTAGGTAGATGAGTTAAATTAAAAGCAGATGCCAACGCAGCAAGTTCATTTGAATTACTTGTTATGCAACTCCCAGTTTGTTTACCTACAGCCTTCCAAATTTCGTTGTTACCCGCTAAACCTCCTGTGTGAGATAAAATCGCTTTTTTTGTAGCTTCTCCATATCCCGCTCGCCATAGAATAACAGGTTTGCGGTTTAAATTACACTCTTTAACAATATCCATAAACTTTCTTCCTTGTTCAATACCTCTTAGATTCTCAATGTATAAACCAATAATTTTTGTATACTCGTCATTTAAGAAATATTCTAAAAACTCAACTGGAGATAGGTCGAGGGAATTACCTATAGAGATGAATTTGGATGCATACAATCCATAAGATACTATGAGCTGAGATATATTCTGAGCGATTCCTCCCGATTGAAAAATTCCTCCGAAATTGCCATACTTTCGAGATTGCTCGTAAGCAAAAAATAATCCGCCCTTGGGATTATAAACCCCTATACAATTTGGTCCGATGATTCGAATATTATGTTTACGAGCTGTTTCAAGAGTTAGTTTTTCTAGATCCTCATTCCCTACTTCGCGGAATCCCGAAGAGAAAATCGTGCAAAAGGGAATAGACTTTTGACCTATTTCTTCTAAGACCTTTGGAACTATGCGTGCGGGAACCGCAATAATAACATAATCTATTGGTTCAGATATTTCCAAAATTGATGCATAAACCTTTTGGCCATTTAATGTTTTTCCAGCTAATCTTGGATTAAATAAGTAGGTGCTTCCTTTGAATTTACCCCTCATTGCTCGAACAAAAAAACCACCACCCGCAGGATCGTGGCTTGCTCCTACAATACCAATAGCTCTTGGAAAGAATAATCTATTAAAATCTATTGATGATTCTTGTAATGTAGACATTATCAAGTTAGGTAAAATTTGTTCAAATTATTAAAAAATATAATAGAGCTTGACTAAAATATTTTATCAAGAGATATTTTTGGATACTCTAATTTTCGTTCAAAACTTTTTTAAGTAGCTGGATATCATCAGTGATAATACCGAATTTTAAAATTCATAATTTGTTATAATTATTTTTTTTGGATTCTTCAATTGATAACAGGATAGTTATATAAAAATAGATTAATGCATTAAATAGAATAACAAAGTCCACCTAAAATAATTTTTTGAGATAAATTTTTGGGCTTTTTAATTTTCTCTTATCACTCTTTTAGCTTGTTGAATATCATCATGTATTAAACCATCTATATCCATTCTTACTACTTCTTTTAAGACTGAATCCTCGATGGGTTCATATATATGGGTCCATATATTAACTAAAAGATTATTTGAATGTGCAAAGTCAACAATTTCTTTATTTATAGCCTTCCAATATGGATGAATGGCAAAAAAATTGTTATCAATTGCTTTTTTACAAAACTTAATTACCATTCGAGAAGAAAGAATCTCTTTGGAAAGTAATAGTCCTAATTTTAAATTAGAATCTAATTTCTGGAGTTCTAATAATTCACTAAATATAAAGGAACTTATTATTGAAGTTTCAATAAGATCTTCTTTCTTCAGAATCCCAATAAGATCTTTACCAAAATTCTGAGCTTTTACCTCGCATTGCAAACCAATTCTTCCTTTAGCAATTTCAATTATTTCCCCTAAAGTTGTAATCTTTTCTCCCTCTCCTACGTCAATAGATTTTAATTTTTCTAATTTCAAATCTTTAATAAAACTCATTTGTCCATCTTTTTGAGAAATTTCAGCGTCATGCCATATAACCAATTCACCATCTTTTGATTTATATACATCGAATTCAATAAAATCTGCATTTAAGTCAATGGCTTTTTGAAATGCTTTAAGAGTATTCTCTGGAGCAATACTACTCGCCCCCCGATGTGCTATAATTAATATATTCTTTTTATTTTTCATAATCATACTTAGAATTTTTTATTTAATTAATTAATAATTTGAAATACAAAGTTAAAGTTGTTGATACTCACTTAGGACTTTTTTAGCTTTAATAATATCATTTGTTATTATTCCATCAACTTCAAGTTTTATCAATTTTCTCATTGCGGGACCAGAATCCACCGTGAAAGGGAAAACCTTAATGTTATTATCATGAGCTAAATCTACAAATTGTTGATTAACTAATGGATAAAATGGATTTATAGCATATAACTGATTATCAATACAAAATTGTATCCATTCCTCTTTTTTGTCCCAATTACAAGGCATTTCATAATTATTATGATCTAAATAAGCTAATTTTACTGTAGGATCAATTGTTTGAAATTTCAAAAGTTCCTCGCGTTTAAAAGAGCTTATTATTACTGAATCTGTGAGATCATACTTTTTTAAGATTTTAATTACTTTATTTGAAATACCTTTTACTATTACTTCACAATTTAAATTTATTTTACCTTTCGTTATAGCAATTAATTCTTGAAGGGTAGGAATTTTCTCTCCTTCACCAAAATCGAAAGTTTTTAGTTCTTCAAGAGTCAAATCTCTTACAAATCCATATCGACCAGTTAATCTTGAAATTTCTTCATCATGAGAAATTACGATTTCTCCATCTTTAGTTTCAAGAACATCAAATTCTACATAATCCGCTTTAAGCTCAATAGCCTTTTCAAACGCTTTTAGCGTATTTTCGGGAGCAATCGCACTTGCACCGCGATGACCTACTATTAAAATGTCGTTTTGACTCTTTGTCATTCTGCAAATCTCACATAAAAGTTATTATGCCTGAGGAAATTTAATATGACTTTTTAATTAAATGTGTGTTTTACTAAATTTAAATCGATTGAAATATAAATTTATGACTTCTCATACCCTCTATTTAGTTAAACTAAATTCTCATATCCTATTTATTAGTTATACAATAATTACGTAAAAGAAAAGTTTAAATATTTGAACTCGACTCATTTCATTGGACGCCATTAAATTTATAAATGTTAAGTATTTTACATATTAATTGACGATAGAATATTATACAAGACACCTAAGGAATAGTAAAAAAAAGAATCATATTTGCGACAATTAAACGATAATGTATCATATTATTTGCCGAAAAGTAAGCACATCGTCTTCCAAATAACTCAATACATGAGAGAATTACACACGAATTGTAAAAAAAAAATTACGATGAAGTTCTGTCCAGATTGTGATAATATTATCTTTCCGAAAAACAAAAAATTATTTTTTTGTAAGGCATGCGATAAAGAATTCGATTTAGATGCCGAAGCAGAAGATTTTAAAATAGTTAAAAAAATAAAACACGACGAGAGTGAGTTAGCTCCTATAGTTGTGAAAGAATCTATGAATAGTAATAAAATTTCTGCTCAGGATAGAAAAGCTTTTGAAGAGTTCTTTGATACTGGTAGTGCTGAAGGGTATTAACCTCACGGAACGATAACAATTCTCAGATCTAGAATTATTCTCCTTCTTGGTTTTAAATTTTTTAAAAAAA
>JAUWZT010000057.1 GCA_030615145.1 Promethearchaeota archaeon
CGACACGTGATTAGGAACATAATCTAAAATAAGTAGTAAATCATGGGCTATTAAATCGGCTCTAAATGATTTCAGAGCATCAGAACCTCCTAATTGAGAACTAACATGATAGTAATACACCGAATAAGGAGAACCAACAACATCTTGAGTGTTGTAATATCTCAACGCTTTACGATACTCTTCCTGTAAGCCCTCATGATTCATTGCAATTTCTCTTCCTATAGGACTGCGCTCCCAAATACCCATCAACCACACGATGTCAAAAACCGTTAATTCTTGATCTATAAATTCAATGGGTATTGAATCAAGTTTAATATTATGACCATAAATATCAGAAAAATTCGTTAACCACGGCCATGTATTAATCTCGAATATTTTTGGATGGACTGGCCAAGATTGTTCTTTGGTAGGCATGATAATTCTTACTTTTATTCTATTTTTGAGTATTAATTACTATTTAATATACCACTTAATTTAAAAAATGAATTTTATTATTTACATAATTATCGATTAAATATCAAAGTGTAATTTATTGTTATTTTTTACTAATAAATATAAATAAATAATTAAATGATCATACTATAATAAAGAAAAATAAAAGAAGTGAGTTTTGAAAGTGAGTGAAGAGAAAGATGCGATAAGAAAGTTGATAATGCTCATTTCTGATCTTCGAGCCAAGGATGAAGAACGTTATGAAGCCCATGTCAATTTTATGAACGAAACAATCAAAATGATTAGCGCAATCGAATCTCAGATGAACAAGCATTGGTCCACGGTATTAGATTCTCTCAAAGAATTGAATGAAAATATCAACAATAATTTAGATTCATTACTTACGGGAATTAATCCCAAAGGGCTTAGAGAAACTTCTAAATCACTTAAAGAAATTATGGACACAATGAATAAAAGCGTACAATCAATGAATTTGGAGAAGGTGCTTAGCGAGCTCAAATTTTTAAAAGGTTCTACAACTGTAGGTGTACAATCAGCTCCAGTTCCTCAAACTATTCCAATAGGTCAATCACCAGAACTAATAACCGCTAATATTAATTTAAACCCTCTAACTGGAGTTTCTGCGGCAACAAAAGAGGAACCAGAAGTTTATGGATTTGTTCCTGGAAAAAAGAAGAAGAAAAAGAAAGAAGATGACGATGAACCACATCTAATGAAACCATCAGATTTGTTCAAAAAGTAAAATCTTAATGCGTTGTAAACCATGTCTCCATCCCTCCGATTTCAGCTTTTTACTTCAAATATTCGATAATTTGTGTAATAATGCCATTAGTACCAATATTTTTACTAAAAACACTAATTGCTGTCTGTAAATCCTCCTTGGTTAGATAGTTTATTTCTAAACCAGTAATCAACATTACTAAAATATGTGGTTTATTGATTTCTTCTAAAACTAGATCATATTTTCCGAGGAAATGATAGGCTTCTCCTCTATTGAGAATACAATCGATACATTGAAAATTTTCATCAGCTTTTTTATAATATTCGATGGCGCTGTTTAAAATTTTAATAGCGATTTGATAATTTCCAATATGTAATTGAACAATACCTTTAAATTTAATAATTATCCACTTTACATTTTGATTGAATTCTTCTTTTTTTCCAAGATCATTTAGTAGAGAAGTTAATTCTGATATTTTTCCCCTATCTAAAAATTTTTTAAATTGCATCTCATAATCTTTTCCTTGGGTGGACTCCACTTATATTTTCCTCCATAATATTAGATTAGTATTTTACATATTGCTTAATATGTAAATGGGGTTTAGTATTTTTTGCCATTATATTTAGGAATTGTAAAAAAGAAAGTAGAGCCTTTTCCTAGTTCAGATTCTACCCATATTTTACCCCCGCATTGTTCAACAATTTTCTTACATATAGTTAATCCTATTCCAGTTCCATCATATTCATCTTTCGCATGTAAACTCTGAAAAATGATGAATATTCGCTCAAAATCTTTTGGATCAATCCCTATCCCATTATCGCAAATAGAAAAAACCCAATGTTTACTATCAGGTCTTGATGAAATATGAACAAGGGGAGGGTCAATACCACGAAACTTTATAGCGTTAGAAATTAAATTTTGAAATACTTGGAGAAATTGATATTTATTAGCAAATATAATAGGTAAAGAATCGTAAATTATTTCAGTATTAGTTTCATTAATTAGTTGCTTCAAGTTATCAAGAACATCCTTTAAAACATCATTTAAGTCAACCTTTTCAAATTTCTTATAATTTCTTCCAATTCTTGAATAAGTTAATAAACTATTTATTAAATTTTGCATTCTTGCGACTCCATCGGTTATAAATTTGATGAAATCATTAGCATCTTTATCTAATTTATCTTTATAACGTCTTTCTAAAAGTTGAGCAAAACTTGAAATCATTCGGAGAGGTTCTTTTAGATCGTGAGATGCGATATAAGTGAATTGCTCGAGTTCGATATTAATTCTAGCTAAATCTTCCATAGATTCTTTAAGTAACTGTTCTGAACGCTTACGCTTGGTAATATCTTGTATAATGAATTGAATTAATTTTTGCTTTTCGATTTCTATAAAAGTGATCTCAACATGTAACCATAAAGATACTCCACTAAACCTATATAATTGAAAATCAGGTAATTTTTGATTAATACTATCACCCTTAAATATGCCTTTTATGAATTTTTCGAATATGGGTATAAGATATTTATTTTTCTCATTTAAGAAGAGAATTTCATTGAAATTCTTACCAATTACATCCCCTCTAGTATGGACAGATAGAATATCATCTATAGCTTCATTGCAATCTATTAAAATACCTTCTGAATTCACCAAACCTATAAAATACGGTGATGTTTCGAACAAGTGACGATATTTAACTTCGGATTCTTTTAATTTCTGTTCTGCTTTCTTGCGGTCAGTTATATCACGTATCATGCCACCAAAACCAATTTTATTTCCATCTTGATCGTATCTTAAATATATAGAAGTTTCAGTTGCTATTATTTCTCCATTTTTCGTCATAACTTCGAATTGAGAATTATCTTTTTCTTTATTAGTGTTGTAGACTTCGTTAAACTCTTTAAACACCTTCCGTTTATTTTCCTTATCCATGAAACGAGCAAAATTTAATCCAAGTAATTCATCTTTAGAGTATCCAAGGAATTCAACTAAAGAATTATTAAAAAAAGTACAATTACCTCTTAGATCAACTTCAAAATAACTCTCTTTAATTCTATTAAATATACTTTGATATTTTACTTCGGATTCTTTTATTTTTTGTTCTGCTTTTTTTTTTTCTGTTAAATCAATAAGAATTGATCTTATACCTATGGATTTATTATTATGAATAATAGGGCTTGAATATAGGTGAATAGGGAATGTGCTACCGTCTTTTCTTAGTGCTATATATTTATCTTCGCTTAGTTCTTCCCTCTTTAATACTTTCATAAAATTTTTAAGAGCCCTTTTTCTATCGCCAGGAATAAGCATTTGAATGGCATTTAAACCTCTATTAAAATCATCCCGCGTAAAGCCAAAAGTTCTGAATGCGTTATCATTGAAAAAGATTAAGTTACCTTCCTTATTCGTTTCATAAATAACCTGTGGTAATAAATTTGCTAAATCTCTATATTTTTGTTCAGATTCTCTTAAAATTTTTTCTTTTCTTATAATAATTTGACTTAAAATTGAGACGCTGAACCCAGCAATTATAAATATTATACTTCGTCCAAATTCGTCAATTATAACAATGACCGTTCCGCCACCAAGAAAAGAGAAGAAAATTAAAATTCCCGATAAAAACAAAGGTACAATTAGCCCTTTTTTTTTCCACCAAAAGCACGCCAAAATAATTGGAAAATAAAACAAATGGGTATAAATTAAATGGGCTTTAATTATGATTTTAAAATAATACGTTAAAAAACATAGTATTGCTATTAAAGCGATTACAACTAGATATCTGATCGTTTCTTTAGGTTTTTTTAATATAGAATTTATCGTTCTCATCCTTTATTTCAGTCCGGTACCTTTATTTTCAATGAAAATTTTTATTTAAAGATTATTCTTATAATCTTTTCCTTGGGTGGACTCCACTTATTTTTTCCTCCATAATATTAGATTAGTATATTTTAAGTATTGCTAAAATCGACTTTCATAATTAAAACAGCAGGAATGTTATAAGATTTGCAATTTCTTGCCATTTTTGAAGTATTTCCTCTGGTATAGTAATTTCTCTTTTTGATTTAGAATTATTTCAATTATTTGTATGCAAGTAAATTGTTACACTATAAATAATATATTTTATATATAAATTTACTTTAAATAGGATTTTAGTGTAAATTAACGATTTTTTTTAATACAAAATATAATTTATATATAAATTTACTTTAAAAGAGAATATGTAAAAGCTCAAGGGTCATAAATCATTAAATTCCTTTTGTTGAGGCTTTCAATAGAAAACGAGAGTAATCTTCAAGGAGGTCGGAATTTTTTGATAAAGGGATTTCTTCAGATTTGTTCAAAAAATGAACAAATATTTACTCAATATTCTTTAATCTCTCCATAAAAGGTTCCACGCTTTTCTTAACCTGTTCGATGTTTTCGCCTATTTTTTTAAAATTGATAACTATAGCTGGTATGTTATGCTCTGCTTTTAGTTTTACTTTTAGCCTTTCATAAGTTTTTGAAATTGATGGGCACCCGTATACTTGATTGAAGATCAATCCATCAATGTTCATGTTTTCAGCAGCTTTTAAATACGATTTAGTCATATTTTCATCGTCACATCCTACTCCTTTTGTTGAAGCGTTTAGTAGAAAACGCGCATACTCTTCTATAGGATCAGACTTGTGAGATATGGGAATTTCTTCTAAAAATCCTAACACATCCCAATCGGCATAAATTATCCTACCCCCTAATTTATAGATAATTTCGTGAATTTCTGGTTCCCAACCTTGATACATGGGCGCAAATAGCAACCTTGGCATATGGGATACTTCCATTCCTATACCCTTTCTAATCCTCTCTCTCATCTCTTTAACTAACTGGCTCATATTTTCTAAATATCTTTGAGCGTTTGAATTATAATCTTGAAAAGTGATAGTTAAGAGGGCTAAAATTTCTGCGAATGTAGCCGGATTGCATGGATAAAAGTTAGAATCGCTAAATTCGTTAAGGATAGTTTTATAAAATCGTTTTACTTGATTGCCAATACGAAATTGCTTCTGTAAGCTATTATCTGATACAAAATTTCCCGTAATCTTCTCTAGTTCACTAATTCCATTCTTGAGATTATTAACCATTTCCTTTAAAGCAATATCTTCATTCTCTGAATTCTTCGAAGGAACATCGATTATAATTTGACTCGGTACTGTCGTTTTTAACGATTCTGAAAAGGTATTCCAACTTCCACATCGCATTGCGAAGTTAAGATTAGCATCTAAACTCTTACCCTTAGATTTATGCATTCCATAAAGAGCATTAATCCCATAACATAATTCCGAAGGAACACCATTACTAACGCCTATCTCATACATCTCATTATATTTACTATTGATAGAAGTAATGACATCTTCAAGAATTTTATCAACAATTTTTAAAACATCAAACTGGCGAGCGAAATCTAGAAATTTTGATGTTAAATCCCAACCTAAAACCGTTGTCGCTGATTTTAGTGGTGCCAAATATCTGCTAAATTCAAAAGATTCCATTCGAATTGGGAATACGGGGACAGCACCAACTGCAAAAACTAAATCAGGGAATCCTAAAGCAACTGAAACGAGTTTTTTCTTCTCTCTAATTTTTTTTCTTCTTAGATAATCTCTACCCGTCAAAAAGTTTGAAGCCATTTTTAGAACAGAGGTAAAGCTTACAACATCATCAGCGTATATACTCGTTTTAGGATCATCTCAAGTTGCTGCTTAAATTTATGTTTTTTAAGAACTACAATTTAAAATTAGTTAATTAAAAGTAATAAAATTTATGAGCTTAAATTTGAAGATTAAAAACTTATTTAAATGTTTAACCCAAAGTACATATCTTTCTTACACCATGGTTGCCATCAGAACTATCACAATCAAATGTTAGATCTCGCAACAGGCACAAAAAAACATTGACAGGGATTTCGAGCGTGTTTTTAGGCATAGTTGCATTGGTATTTATAATAAGAAAAATAATGCCAATGATAATAATATAAGAACACAACATCAATTTATTAAATGTAAAATGAAATCAAGAGAATTAAAAGGTTAAGGAAGCAAAAACAGGGATTACATGTAACTTTGGAGGATTTGGAAATAATAATATATCAATAATAGTAGTAGAGGATGTAAAATGAAAATAAAAATGGATTTTATTCTTAAAAATGTATAATTTTTTTAATTTAAAGAAAATTCTTAAAAACTGAAATATAATATATTTAATTTGTCAAAGCGTATCAATGAGTTTTGGATATTTAACATAATTAATATTAAAAATCGAAATTTATAAATCTTACAATTTATTTATAGAAGAATTATTTACTAAGAAATAGGAATTTATTTTCTTGGTTGGGGCATTAACCTTTCCAACCAACTCATTTGACATTAATTTATACCCACTATAAAGCTGAATCCCAGAAGTTGATGAGTTATATGAAAATTTTCGCAAATGATATAGAAAGATACCAATTTCTAATTGATAAATTAGAAGATATTATGTGGATTCTAGACTTGAAACTAAATACTATATATGTTAGTCCTTCGATTGAAAAAAATTTAGGTTTTACACAAGAGGAGCGGATACAACAACACCCTCGTGATCAAATGACCCGTGACTCCAATAAGCGTGCTGGAGCGCTTTTAATTGGGGAACTCAAGCGGGAACAAGAAAATGGTGTTGATCCAAACAGAATTGCCAAAATTGAATTAGAATATTTGCATAAGAACGGCTCCACGATTTGGTTTGAAAACCTTATCAGTGGGATTAGAGATGAAAATGGAACTTTAATGGCGATTCTTGGTGTTTCTCGTAATATTTCAGAACGTAAAAAAGGAGAAATAGAATTGAGAAATTCCGAGGCACGGTATCGTGACGCATATAGTCAAGCGGAATTTTATAAAGATTTACTCGCACATGATATTGCCAATGTGCTTAGCAATATCGTCAGCTCAGCACAATTGATAGAAATGTGGATGTATGACTCCACTATGTCCGAAAAATGCGAGAGAATGATCAAGATCATAAAAGAACAAGTACAACGAGGGAGTTCATTAATTTCAAATGTGATAAAACTTTCAACTCTCAATGATGAAAAAGAATCAATTCAAATTATCAATGTTATCAAAATATTGGAGAGCATAATCAATCATATGATATCACGCTTCAAAGTAAAGAATATCAACATTGAGAAAGAATATTCATATGATGAACTAATAATTGAAGGTGGGAATTTTATAATTGACGCATTTGAGAACATATTGATAAATGGTGCTCTTCATAATAAAAATAAAAAGATAAACCTAAAGATAAAAATATCGAAAATACAGAAAAACGGAATTAAATTCGTTAAATTTGAGTTTGGGGATAATGGTATTGGCATCAAAGATGAAAGAAAAGAGTTGATATTTAAGCGGGATTTTGAAAAAGGTAAAAGTACAAAAGGAATGGGTATCGGTCTATCTCTGGTAAAAAAAATTATTGATAGCTACGGTGGTCAAATTTGGGTCGAGAATTGCGTGGAGGGAGATTATAAGCAAGGAAGTAATTTTATTGTCTTGCTTAAAGAAGGTTAATCTTTAATAATGAGAATTGGTCTCTTTATAATTTTCTTCTTCTATAATATATACCTATTTTTCTGTTTTTTTACTACTGTATTATTTTTGCTGAAATTTTCCATGCAATATTAAAAAAGATTATAACTTTCTATTTTTCAATCCTCGTTTTCATTAAAATCTAATTGGAAAATTGGATATTAATAAAACAATCGATTAATAAAAACGGTTATGTCGTAATGAAAAGTTATTTCGATCCCGTTTTGGAAAAGAATAAATTTAATAAAAAAACGAAAGGAACAATTGTTTCGAATTTAAGACTCAAAGACGAATCTATCATTCTATACGACAACTACGATAAGATTAGTTCTCTTCACATATACACTAATACTTATTCTAATAGAGAGGATGAATAGTGGTGTTAGAGCTATTAAGAGTTAGTTCTCACCATTTCCATGAACGCCCCAATTCTATTTTTTATCTGATCGATGGACTCTCCGATCTTATTAAATGTAATAGCAGTTGTAGGTATTTCTAATTCTCTCCTTATTTTTTCTCCTAACATCATGTAACAGTTTGAGATGGAATGACAGCCGAACAATTGAAAGAATATGATGCCATCGGAATTTAGCTTTCTTGCCATTTCCAAGTAGGAATCTGTTAATGTGTCATTATCGCAACCTATTCCTGTTTCTGTAGCTCTCATGAGAAATCGAGCGTATTCTTCTGAAGGATTCGTATGTGGTGCGGTAGGTATTTCTTCCAAGAATTTTAGCAATTCCCAATCAGCGTATAAAGTTCTCCCTCCTACCTCATAAAGAATCTCGTGTAGAAAATTGAGAATTTTCTACAACTATAATTTAAAAATAGTCATCTAATAGTAATAAAATTTATGAGCTAAATTATATGGGTTTATGATTTTATTTGAACATCTTCATAAAAACTCCAAGATGAGTTTTTATTTCTTCGATTTTTTCGCCAATTTTATTAGATATAATTGTTAATGATGGTATTTCAAGTACTCAATATAATTTTTCTTTTAACATAACATACTACTCTTAGAAGTTTTATTCTAATACTCGAGTATTATCTCGGATTTGAAAATTTTTATATTTCATGGTTTACTTCTTGAAATTCGAATTTTTCCGCAAACATAAGAGTTAAGCAAGATTTAATTGTATATAAAATGTATTATAAACCAAGAAAATGAAAATGTGAAAAAATCTGATCAAGATGACTAAGGAAAAAATAAAAATTTGTGTACTTGAGAAAAAACGAGGAAATTTTTCAATACAAGAGAAATTTGCTAAAAGCGAAAATATTATCGATACAACTAATCAAGAAGTAGAACATCATTTAAGTGCTTTAAATGAAGCGGGTTATGATGTAAAAATATTAAAATGGAATGACAATATAATTTCTGATTTAAAAAGTCTTGACATTGATATCGTATTTAATGTATCCAGCATTGTTGAAACAGCTATTTTAGAAGAATTAGAGATACCTTATGTAGGGTCTGATGTTTTTGGATGCGTTATAGCAACCGATAAGGTTCTTACTAAAGACTTGTGGTTTAAAAAAGGATTACCAACATCACCTTATATTTTAGCAAGATCAAAAGAGGATTGTGAAATTTTTAAGAAAAACAAGCCATTTGATTATCCTTTATTTATAAAACCCTCTCAAGGGAGAGGAAGTTCTGGAATCGATGAATCCTCACTTATCTGTTCATATAACGAATTAATTAAAGGAGTTGAAAAAAGATTAAACACAATAAATCAACCTGTTCTTATTGAAAAATTTTTAAAAGGTAGGGAAATAACATGTGGAATTATTGGTAATGGAAATCAGATTAAAGCCTTACCTTTATTAGAAATAATACACAAGGAAAAGGAAAAATTCTTGACATTTAATAAAAAAGAGTTAGATGACGATCAATTCCAATGCCCTGCAAAATTAACTCCGAAACAGTCTAAAGAATTACAGAAATTAGCTATTTCAGCATTTCAAGCGATAAATCTTAGAGATTATGGTCGTGTAGACATGATCTTATCAGAAGAAGGTCCTTTTTTATTAGAAATAAATTGTTTTGCAGGATTAATGTGTACACCAAAAGATAAACCTCATAGTTACATGGGCTTTATGGCAATTGCAGAAAACAAAAAAAGTAGTGAATTCTTAGATGAAATTATAAAAGAAGCATTAAAAAGAATTGGATAACTTTCGTTCAAACTAAAAACAAATTGTATTATGTGAATTAAAATGCCAATACTTGAAATAAATTTGAGAAAAATTAGACATAACGCAAAATTATTAAAGAATCTTTTAACTCAGCGAAATGTATCTATTATTGGAATTACCAAACTTGTCTTAGGAAACCCTACTATTGCAATGACGTTGGTTCAAGGAGGAATAGAGTATTTAGGAGATTCACGAATTAACAATATTATTAAAATGAAAAAAAATAATATTAGAGCTCAATTTGTTTTAATTCGTATTCCAAGCATTACTGAAATTCCTCTTGTTGTTAAATACGCAAATTATAGCCTAAATTCAGAATTAAAGACCATAAGAATGCTTTCAAATGAAGCCGTTAAACAAAAAAAGATACATAATATAATTCTAATGGTAGATATGGGAGATTTAAGAGAAGGAATAAATATATTCAATATTGAATTTTTTGTCGAAGAGATTTTAAAACTAAAAAATATAAATTTAAGTGGAATTGGTACAAATTTCAAATGTTTTGGTGGTATCATCCCGACAGATGAAAATATGAATGAATTTTCAAAATTAGTCTTTAGGATCAAGGATAAATTTGAATTGGAATTAGAATTTGTTTCAGGAGGAAATTCTGCAAATTTTAACTGGTTTAAATCGTGTAAAAACATTGGTGAAATAAATAATTTTAGAATTGGGGAAGCCATGTTTCTAGGAAAAGAAACGATAAATTATGAACCAATTCCAAATCTATATACAGACGCTTTTAAGTTAATAACAGAGATTGTTGAGTTAAAACAAAGATCTGTAATCCCCAAAGGGATTATTGTATCAAATGCATTTGGGGAACGTGTCCAAACTTACCATAAAAAAATTAACAACGGTAAAAAAAGCGATATAATTAGAACACAAGCACTTTTAAATATAGGTAGACAAGATATTGCAGTAAAAGGATTAAATCCGAAAGAAAGTATTAATATTCTTGGAGCTTCAAGCGACTACTTAGTTGTAGATATAAGAGATAATCAATTTCAGATTGGACAAAAATTGCATTTTGATTTAAATTATGAAGCTCTTTTAAGAGCAATGACTAGTCCCTATATCCATAAGAAATTTATCGATATTTAAATTTACATGGGTTTATGATTTTATTCTGAATGGTAACGAAACACATTTTAGAAGAAGAAAATGAAAATATGAAATTTATTTTTATTACAGTATGGATAATTTTTAGTTTATTAAAAAAAGTTCTAAAAAACATCTATATAATTGTAGAATTAAAATTTGCCTCTTAATCTATATAAATGACGCAAAATTTTAAATGTAATAATTGATATAATAAGATAGGAAGAATTTTGCATTGAAACTTAAAACGGTATTAATTATCTAAATATTAGAATATATTTTTGTATCCAATAAATTAGGGATATAATTAGAGCAACTGGTTATTCACTGTTATTATTCTATCGAATTTTAATAATCACTACTCTGCAATCCAGTAAGTTTCTTTAATGCTTATTTCAAATATTGTTTGAAGGGTGTTTTATTCAATAAAGATGACTAAGGCTTATCTAGAGAAAAAAAAAAATAAAAGGATCTTAACAGCATGTATAGGACAATGCGTGCATGTAGCAGGTACATATAATTTCATTCAAATTTCAAAACAGTTGGGTTATAATAGTATATTTTTAGGACCTGCTACCCCTATTTCAATTGTTATCGATCAAATTAAAAAGTATGACCCTAACATTGTAGGACTAAGTTATCGTTTAACGGCAGAGACTGTTAGACCCTTACTAAATGAATTTTTCAAAAATTTTATAAAATTAAAGAAAAAACCAAAAAAATTATTTTTTGCTGGAACACCTGAAGTAGTTGAGATTGCAAGAAAATATGAATGGTTCGATGAATATTTTGTTGGAGGGGAATCAAAATTTGAATTAATTTCTATCTTGAGAAATGAGAAAGTAAAATCAGAAAGTAAAATAGAAGTCCCTATGGACATTATTTCTCGAATACAATGGAAGAAACCTTATCCTGTAATTAGAGCGCACTTTGGATTACCTAATTTCAATGAAACAATAGAAGGAATAAAAAAAATTGCTAAAGCTAAAGTCTTAGATGTTATTTCAATTGCGCCCGATCAAAATACGCAAGCAAATTACTTCCACCCTGAAAATCAAGATAAAGAATTATCCGGAGCGGGTGGGGTTCCTTTGCGTACTCAGCAAGATTTTGAAAAGCTCCATCAAGCAAGATTAACCGGGAACTATCCGATGTTAAGGATATATGCTGGAACACGTGATTTCATTAAATTAGGAAAATTGTATCGAGATACAATTCAAAATGCTTGGGCGGCAATCCCTATTTTTTGGTTTAATCAAATGGATAGAAGGGGGCCTTTAACTTTAAAAGAATCGATTAAACAGCATCTAAACGCAATAAAGTGGCACGGGAAGCACAATATTCCCGTTGAAGTAAACGATCCACATCAATGGAGCCTTCGAAATGCTCCTGATGCTATAGCTGTTGCCGATATGTATTTATGTGGAATTATAGCGAAAAAATTAGGCGTCAAAAATTATATAGCACAGTATATGTTTAATACACCTCCATCAAGTTCGCTTGATATGGATTTAGCAAAAATTCTCGCTAAAGAAGAGTTACTTCAAACGCTAGTCAATGAGAACTTTACGATAATTAAGCAAGTTCGGACGGGATTGGCAAGTTTCCCATTAGATTTGGATAAAGCAAAAGGACAACTTGCTACAGCGACATTTGTTCAATTAGCTATTAGACCTGACATTGTTCATGTAGTTAGTTATTCTGAAGCTAGTCATACAGCTCGTCCAGAAAACGTAATAGATAGTTGTAAAATTGTGGATCAAGTTATAGATAAAGTTTATTCTAGTGAAATTAACATTATAGATAAAAAAATTGAGGAAAGGAAAGAAGAATTAATAAAACAAGCCAAATGGATAGTTGACTTAATACCACATTTAACAAAAAATGAAGATGAATCGAAAAGTCCATATACCAATTATGAAGTCTTAAATCGACTCGTAAAATATGGTATATTTGATGCTCCACATTTGAAAAACAATAAATTTGCGTTGGGTAAAATTAAAACCAAAATAATTAACGGTGCTTGCTATTCATGGAATGAATCTCAGCAAAAAATTTACGATGAAATTGAAAGAATAAAAGACATTATTTTTAATAGCCCATTTAAAAATATTTCTGATTCATTACAGCAAAAAGAAAAATCCATCACAAAGGTGATGGATGAATGAGATTCTGTGTTATTGGAGCGGGAAATGGTGGCCGAGCGTTTGCGGCATATTTATCATCAAAAGGACATTGTGTGAACCTTTATAACCGTTCATATTCTAGAATTTGTGATATTAAAAAGAAAGGAGGAATAAAAGGAAAAGGGAAGTTAAAAGGCTTTTTCCCAATTGATCTAATTACACAAAATCTAAATTTGGCAGTTAAGGATGTAGATATTATTTTAATAGTAACTCCTGCTTCAGCACATAAAAGTATTGCAAAAAACATTGCACATCTTTTATCAAACGATCAGATAATATTGTTGAATCCAGGTAGAACTTTTGGAGCTGTAGAGGTTAGAAGTATAATAGAAAGGGAAAGAGGGAATCTCCCTGTTTTTATTGCTGAAACCCAAACATTACTTTTTACATCAAGACAATTGAAAAAAAATGAGGTTCAAATTCTTACAATTAAGGATTCTGTTGATTTTTCGGCTTTTCCAGAGAAAGATACATTTTTCATTAGTGATACATTGAGAGATGTTTTTCCCCAAATGAATCCTAGTGATAATTATCTGCAAGTTACATTAAATAATATAGGGATGTTATTGCATCCAACTCTCTCATTATTGAATGCTAGTGCTATGGATTATGGAAGAAAGTTCAATTTTTATGCACAAGGGGCATCTATACATACTTGTGAAATTCTTGAGACTCTTCAAATGGAATTCAGAAAGATTTTTGAAAAGTTAAATTTAAAACAAATAAATTTTTGTGAATGGGTGGAGAAATCTTATGGATTTAAAGCAAACAGTATCTATAAAGCTATTCAAAAAATAGAAGCATATAAAAATATTGTTGCTCCAAAAGAATTAATAACTAGATATTTCACTGAAGACGTTCCAACTGGACTTGTACCTATGGCGTCATTAGGAGAATTCTTAGAAATTTCTACACCAATAATTGATTCTATCATAAATTTATCTTCGATTTTATGTGGAATTGATTTTAAAAAAGAGGGAAGAAACATTTTGAACTTAAAATTAGCTAACTATTTAACGAAACAAATGAAAGGAGAAGATATGATTGAAATAAAAAAAAGATCCAAAGCTCAAATCAGTACTTAAATTTGTTTTACTTTATGATAATATTATTAATCTTCAATTTCTTCCAAATTAAGGTGTTATATCCAAAATCTTTATTTTTTAATTATTTAAACATTTCCATGAAGGCACCGAGCCTTGTCTTCATTTGATCGATGCTCTCTCCAATTTTGTTAAATGTAATTGCTGTTGTGGGTATTTCAAGTTCTCGACGCACCTTTTCTCTCAGCATTGTATAACAATTTGAAATAGAATGACATCCAAACAATTGAAAAAATATAAGACCATCGGCGTTTAATTTTTTTGCCACTCTCAAATATGAGTCAGTTAATGTGTCGTTATCACAGCCAATACCTGCTTCTGTTGCATTCATAAGAAACCGAGCGTATTCCTCTACTGGATTTGTGTGTGGTGCGGTAGGTATTCCTTCCAGGAATTTTATTATGTCCCAGTCAGCATAAATCGCTCTCCCGCCTAGTTCATATATAATATCGTGGGTTTTTGGTTCCCATCCTCCGAATATGGGGGTTACAAAAATACGCGGCATTTTAGACACATCCATTCCAATTCCCTTTCTTATTCTTTCCCGCATTTCGTCTACGAGTGAAATTAAATTATCCCTGTATCGTATCGAATTAGAATTA
>JAUWZT010000190.1 GCA_030615145.1 Promethearchaeota archaeon
ATTATCGAACAGAACATATTCACAATAAAGTAAAAGTAAATAGTAAAGTGAAAAAAATTTTTGAATTTCCTGAGTTATCTAAAGTGCTCTCCTTTGGGAAAGAAGTTGAGTCGTGTCTTGGCAAATTAATTATGGAGATTAATAATAATCAACTATCTTCTGCCCTAATTAAATACCCACCAAGGTTTTTAGCAATAAAGTTATTGGAAAATGATGAAGAAATTAAAGGGAGTTTTAAAAATAAAGAAATTATAAAAATTGCCGATGAGTTTCGAAATCAATTAGAAGATCTTCACGGAGAAGATGTTCATACGATAATATCGTCAGAAATCTACAATAAAATTCATGACATAAACGATAAAGTTTTAATAATAAAACCACATAAAGGAAGAAAAAAAGTTAGACTCGCTGATGTATTAGATCATCTTACTACTCATTCAATCTTAGGTTATCTTATTTTAGTTGCTGTAATGTTTGGTATTTATCTCTTTACTTTTTCTTTTGGAGATTTTTTTGGGGGATTAATAGATGAGCTATATACGATATGGAGTGAATTTATTTACAATTCTTTTGGAGAGGAAAATTTAATAATTAAGATATTTTGGGATGGCGGGTTGGGAGGATTTCTAGGCGGTATAGGCGGCGTTTTAGTATATGTCATACCTTTCTTTTTAGTAATTGAAATTTTACAAGATTCTGGTTACTTGCCTCGAGCAGCATTTTTAATGGATAAAGCTATGCATACAATCGGGGTCCATGGAAAAACAATTATTCCAATGATTTTAGGATTTGGTTGTAATGTCCCTGCATGTGCTGGATGCAGAATAATGGAAACAGAACGAGAAAAAAAATTATCTGTCGTATTATCTTCTCTTGTACCATGCGCAGCAGTAATGACTGTTGTGTTAGGATTGGTAGGGAGATATGTGGGGTTTTTCTGGGTAATGGTTTTGTTTTTAATTAATTTTGGTGTTATTTTTTTAATAGGTCGAATTCTAAATAAAGTAATGCCTGGTCAATGCACAGAACTCATAATGGAAATGCACGAATACAGGATGCCAAATTCTAAAGTTATTCTTAAACAAACATGGGTTAGAACAAGAGAGTTTGTATATAAGGCTTTGCCAGTTATAATTGTTCTTGGAATTCTTTTAGAAATTTTATTAATCTTTAATGCTTTAGAGCCAATAAACATCATTTTGTCTCCTGTAACCGTGTTCTGGCTAGGTCTTCCGTCAATAACGGGAGTATTTCTAATATACGGAATTTTAAGGAAGGAGTTAACTTTAGTTTTGTTAGCAGTTTTAGCTAATTCAATTGGTGTTCCTTTAATAGAATTATTATCACCCTTCCAAATGATTAATTTTTGTTTAGTTACAATGCTATACATCCCCTGTTTTGCAACTGTTATTATTATTGCTAAACAAACTAACTGGAAATACGCGATCCAAATTTCATTATTAGAGATAGGTGTAGCCTTATTGATTGGGGGGATATTAAATTTTGGATTTATAATATTTTCAAGTTTCTAAAACTTATTTTTACCATAATTAACCCAATTTTTATTTATATTATATTTATATTATTTTGAAAATTCATATTCTTAGTTTTAAAATTTTTTTAAAGCTTAACTAAAAATGGTAAAATTAAGAATTACGACCCCATGTCGAATCCACCTTTCCTTAATCGACGAGAATGGATACACTGGCAGAGTTGATGGTGGGATTGGTCTCATGTTAGACCGTCCTAATGTAGTTTTTGAAGCGACAAATCACGCAGAAGAATTTAAAATCGAAGCTCACAAATATTATCGAGAATCAATAGAAGTAATCAACGAACAAGCATCGAAAATTTTCAAGGCATATAATATAAATAATAAAAACTTTCATTTTAATCTTAAAAGGTATTATCCAAGTCATGTAGGGCTGGGTTCGAAAACTCAACTATCTTTAGCAATCGCAATTGCTATTACTAAACTGAAAAATAAGAGTGTGTCCATACAAGAATTAACAAAATTGGTTCAAAGAGGCGGAACATCAGGAATAGGGTGGAGAGGTTTTGAAAAAGGCGGCTTTATTGTTGATGCAGGACACGATTTTGGTAAAGGAAAAGAGAAAGAATCGTTCTTACCTTCTTCAGCTTCAATAACAGCGGAACCAGCTCTTACGATTATGAGATATGCCATACCAGAACATTGGAGATTTGTATTAGTTATACCTAATGTTAAAAAAGGAGCTTATGGAGACGAAGAAATAAGCATTTTTCAAAGTCATGCTCCAATCCCAAAGGAAGAAGTTAATGAAGTTTCGCACCAAATTTTGATGAAAGTTATTCCCGGAATTATTAACGAAGATTTGGAATGTTTTGGTGAAGGTTTAAAAAGAATACAAAATATCGGGTTCAAAAAAATAGAAATATCTTTACAACATGATATTGTCAAAAATGTTCTATATCTTTTTGAAGAATATGGAGTTAAAGCGTTTGGAATGTCTTCTTTCGGACCAAGTTTAGTCGGAATTGTTGAATCTGATGAAGAAGCGAAAAAACTTTTAAAAAGTGTTCAAATGCGCCTGAAAAATATTATTGGTCATATTTATATATGCAAACCTAATAATTGTGGAGCAAAAATTGAATTTTTAGATGATATTTAATGTCAAACGATAATGGAAAAGTCTATTTTTCTTCTAATATTAGTTTAAGAGAAAGAGCTTGTTTCGAAATAGGTATTAAATTAGGAGCTCTTTATCATATTTTATGTGGGATACCTATATCTTCAAATACTAAGATTGTTGATTCTATCGAAAATGGTATAGAAGCAGCAATCTCGTGTCAACCATATGTAAAATCTGTTAAAATTCACATTGACCGCGAAAAAATCAAGGGGGATAAATCAACCGAATTTGAGTACGATGAGATTACTGGAAAAGTTATAAACGCGACAGTCGTGCTTGAGTATAAATCGGTTGAAATCACGGCAAAGGTAGAGTGGGTTGAGGATCTCAGCTATCCATTGATGTTTATTGAAAAAATAACGACTAAAAACTAGTCCTTTAAATTTTTAATATAAACCTTAACATGTTCTACTGCTTTTAAAGCACTTATATTTTTTCCAAATCTTCGTATTTCGGCAATATATTCTTCAATTTTTTGCTCTATTTTTTGGACTAGAGCTTTGTCTTTTTTTTCTTCAGCAACTTTTAATTTAGTTGCTAATATAATAGTTTCAAGGGCTAAATTTTCTGTTCTATTAAAAATTTTAAAGGATTCTTTAAATTTATCGCAGGAAATGATAGATAGGGTAAATTCAATAACTTTTAATTCTCCCAAATCATTATTTTTAACGATCTGCTCTTCACTCCTAGCTATACAAGCGATCATTGCCCATGCTTGCTTTATATAAGGTAATGAAACCATTTCTGAATTTGAGTGATTTTTAAAAACCTCTTTAATTTTTTCTTTATTCTCTATTTTATAATAATCGTAAAATTCTTCTGGAAAGATTTTGATGTTCTTAGATCGTTTTAAATCTTTTAATGAAGCTAATGCATAAAGATATATATCATCAACAAAATTTAACGTAATAAGTTTATTACTTCTCAAATTATTGTATGTAGATGTGTTTGGATAAGGACGCAATTTTATCGAGCTATTATCTATTAATCTTATACCCATACAAGCAGTGTTTGGTATGATATTGTTGTTGTTTATTGAGAAGGTTGTAGCTAAAACTTCATACAAGTAATCTTCTTTTAAGCCTATAGATTTGGGATTTGTTTGAAATGTGGATGACATTACTTTAGATATTTAATTTATTAATTTGTATAAATTAGAATACTTCCAAGATTTTTAATTCTTTATGTTTTAATTCTAACTTTTTAATTTTGAAGAAGAACCATTAAAAATTAATAAAAATAAAAAGAATTATTGAACTTTCATAATTAGAAAATTAAAAGATTTATTGATTTTTGTGTATAAGGTAATCGGAATTGACCCTGGTTCTCTTTCTTGGGATTTTTTTGGTTTGGAAAACGATGAAATTATCCTAGATGCTTCTATTCCTACTAAGGAATTAATGAAAGAGCCACATAAAGCTATTTCAATCATAAAATCAATTGGAAACGTTGATTTAATAGTAGCACCTAGCGGTTTTGGATTACCGTTGAAAAATATTAAAGATATGACTGAAAAAGATATTTTTTTTACATTATTAAAATTTGATAAAAAAGAGAAGGATAAATTAATCGGTCTAGGAGAAGTCCTTCGTTTGATAAAAGCGGAAAATATACCCGGAGTTATTGTTCCAGGCGTTAAACATTTACCAACCGTACCCAGATATCGTAAAATCAATAAAATTGACCTTGGGACCGCAGATAAGCTGTGTACTGCTGTTACGGGCATACGAGATCAAATGGAAAGGTTGAATATTGGTCCAGAAAAATCTAACTTTATTATGGTAGAAATTGGTTACGGATTTACAGCCGTTTTAGCTATTGAAAACGGACAGATTATTGATGGAATTGGGGGTTCTAACATTATGGGTTTTAGAGCCTGTGGAAGTCTTGATGGAGAATTAGCTTATTTAATTAAACATATTAAAAAAGAAAACATATACAAGGGAGGAGTGTCTTCTATTGCTGGATACGAAGATTTAAGTTTAAAAGAAATAATTTTACTAGCTCAAAAAGACGAACAGACAAAGATGGCTCTAAACGCATATATCTCACATGTAACTAAAGCGGTTTACGGAATTTCTTCATCTTTTTCAAGCAAAGATAAAATATTCGAAATATTATTGGCAGGAAGAGGATCAGAATTACAATTAATAAAAGATAAAATTATAAATAGTATAAACATCGGTGCTCCCGTTAAATTGATGAATTCTTATAGTAACTTATCCAAACGTGCCGCTCAAGGCGCTGCATTCATAGCAAATGGTTTGTTGGGGGGCAAATTTGAACCAATAGTAAGTAATTTAAAGATTAAAGAAGCTAAAGGCTCAATTTTAGACGATATTTTTATTCCATTTGATAAAGAAAAACTATTGAGTGATTTAAATTAAGAAAATTTTAATTATTACTGGTCTAAATAGTTATCCAATCATAAAGAAAGTTATAGAGCCTATTAAAAAATACAAGATTGAAGTATACAAAGCTCCAATAACTATTTCTGCTTTTTTATCGGAAGATCTCGTTGAAGATATTATAAAAGATGTTTCTCTAAGTGAATACGCTTTAATCCTCCTTCCGGGATTCGTTCAGTGGGATACTACAAAAATAGAGGAGCAATATTCAATAGATATAAAGAAAGGTCCTGAATTCGCTTCCGAGCTTCCTATGATTTTAAAACATTTGGAAACTATCAAATTATCGAATAAAGTTGCAGCAAATAAGTTATTAGAGATTTCTAGCGAAGATATGTATGAAGAAATTGTTAAGGAACAGATCGAAATAGCTAAGAATGATCTTGGATTCCATACTTTTTTTATCAACAAACAAATCTCAGATATTGTGATTGGGCATAATCTTCCTCCTCCGATTATTGCCGAAATTGTTAATTGTCCAGAGAAAAGTAATCAAGAGATAATTAAAAAAGTAAAACATTACATCGAATCTGGTGCCGATATTATTGATATTGGATGTGTAGCAAACAAGCCATACCCAGACAGGGTAAAAGAGATTGTTAATCTTATACGAAATAAGTTTAACATTTTAATTAGTGTCGATTCAATGGAAAAAAGTGAAATATTGGCTGCTGTCGATGAAGGCGTTGATATGATCCTGAGTTTAGATCATGGAAATTATAAAGATTTCTTAAGTATTCCTAGAGATATCCCTATTGTAATATTACCAACAAACCTCAAGTCCGCCTATTTCCCTAAAGAACCAGAAGTAAGAGTTAAAAATTTGTTTAAATTAACTCAAGAATTGAGACAGGAAGGATTTAAAAAGCTAATTGCCGATCCATTATTAGAGACTCCCATCGTTCCAGGGATTTGCAATTCTTTGGAAGCATATTTCTTGTATAAAAAGCAAGTGTTAAAAGAAGAAAATAAGAAATTGGAATTACCTCTATTCTTTGGCATTTCTAACGTAGTAGAACTCATGGATATCGATTCGGTGGGAATAAATGGGTTGTTAGCAAGCATCGCAATTGAGTTGGATATGGGAATATTATTTACAGTTGAGCATAGCACTAAATTAATGGGTGGGGTAGCCGAGCTTAAAGAGAGCGTGAAACTAAATTATATATCAAAATTCAAAAAAACACCTCCTATAAATCACGGCATTAAAATTTTTAAAGCAAAAGGAAAAACCAGTCAGAAAATTCCAGAGATTGACAAAACAAAAGCTATTTTTGTTAAGAAATACGATCTTGGCTATACTCCCGATAAAAAAGGATATTTTAAATTCTATGTAAACCATTACGCTAAAGAAATCTACGCTATGTTTTTTTCTAACGACAATATTCTTCTTAAGACTTTAATAGGAAGCAGTGCGGAGGCACTTGGTAAAAAAATTCTTGAATTAAACTTAACTAACAGTTTGGCTCATATTAATTATATCGGACGAGAGTTAAGTAGTGCAGAATTTTGCTTGACTTTTGGTAAACCTTTTATACAAGACAACTAAGAATAGATAGGTCAAACCACATTCAAAGTGAAAAATCCATATAAGTAAATGAATCCTAAATTAATTATAACTTAAAATCTATCTTATATAAATCTTAAATTATTATCAATTGAAATATTAGGAAAGAAATCATGATTCCAAAAAAGATGGATGTTTATCTTCGCGAGAACCTTCCGGAAGCTACCCTAAAAAATAGACTTAAAAAAGATAACGGGAAATGTTATCTATAATGTACCAATGTTGACGAGCATCTGTTATCAAGGTTGGGAATTGTAAGCGATAGACTTGGACCCCAACTTGTAGCCTGT
>JAUWZT010000061.1 GCA_030615145.1 Promethearchaeota archaeon
AAAAAGGAAAAGAACGACCAAATGTTGAGATTCTTTCAAGAAAAGAATTAATTAAAAAACACCTCGAAAGTAATGTCGAAACTATTCAATTAGAAAAAAAAACCGAAAATGGAATAAAAGAAAAATAAAAACTAGTAAAAATAATAAAAATATATGTAAAAAATATGACAAAAGGGTATATTATTACTAACTGGACAGAAGATCAAGGTCTTGGAGTTCAATTGAGTTATCCTGAAGATTTAGTCGTAGATCTCGATGATATGATAAAAATTTTTTACGCTCATATTACCGGCGCTGGAGAGGCTGGAAACGTAGTGGTACGATTAGAAAAAGCGCGTTCAAATGTTTCCAGCTATTTTACGGGGATGGAATCTGAAAATCAGTTCATAATTAATTTCATTATGGAATTAGGTGAAGATCCCGAAATTTTCGGAGAAGCCGTACTTTCAGAAATCAATAAAAATATTCTATTTTACCTTAAAAGAATTAGCCAAAATCCAGCCAGTAGATTGGACATAACAATTGAATTGACAGATTACATAAAAAACTCTCTTATGTACTTAGAGCGTTTAAAGAATTTAACGAAAGAGCAAGTGATGGCTCAAATATATTATAGTGAAAAAGGAAGAATGATATTAGAAATCTTACAAGAAAAACCATATACTAAAAAAGAATTACATAGCCTATTAGAAGAGAAGACAGGCAAATTCATCCCTAATATTGATATCTTGTTGAGTCATTTTGTTAAAACTGATCTCGTTAGACAAGATTGGATTGAAGGTGATTCAGACATTTCTTTATTTCTACTTTCAGATTTCATTATAATTAGAAGTCCGGTAAGCAAACTATTAGAGGACGCAAAAAAGGGACTCCCAAATCCTTACTTGGCTAGCAAGTACCTTGAATTAGCAACAGGTTATTTCTCATACTATAAAACGTCAGAGGCAGACAATTTCAAAATAGCTTCTCACATGATAAATCCAGATTTATTCGATTATATTATTCTTTTTAGAGAAAGAGCTTATCCCATAAATAAAGTACCACGGGGACCTGGACAAACTTTTGATGAGATTAGGAGTTTTTTAGCTACACTGGAATCAGATAATATTATTACTATTTTAAAAGACAAGAGTGACCTTGAATGGATATTTTTATTAACAGATTTAACTGCTCAAAAATTTTATCCTGAGTATTTAATAGAAAATATTCGAAAAGCAGTATCAGAAAATATGTTGAAAAAAGAACCTGCAATTAGGCATTTAGAGCTTCTTGAGCAAATATACAAGAAATAAGGTAAAAAGGTGATAAATTAGAGTTGTCTGACAATATTCATGAGTTTAAATCGACAAAACAAGTATTAGAACTTATAGGATTAACTCAAGATGAAATTGAAGCTTATTTTCATTTGACAGGAAGAGGTCCTGTAATGGCCGGAGAAATTGCGCTTTTAATTGATGTTCCTGAGGAGAGGGCTGTAGAAGTTGCTAAAAACCTACTCGAAAAAGGATTAGTTCGTGAAATTCCCGGAACAAATCCATTTTATATCGCTTTGCCTCCCTATTCTGCCTTACTGAACCAAATAAAAAATTTTAAGGAAATAGTAAGAAAAATTCAAGAATCAACTCCAAAAGCTTTACAGTTAAAATTTAAGGAAATTGAAGAACATTCAGCAAAATTGAGCAAGTTTGAAGAGTATAGAAACTATATAAACATCATGAAAACTAATCTGCCAGCTCAAATAAAAGTACAGTTTAATAAAGTAGAAAAGGAACTTGAAAATGTAAAGAAATTTCAAGAAATAAGAAGGTATATCCTTAATCTGAGGGAAATCGTACCTGATGAAATTACAAAAGAATTTGGTGTAGTTGAAACACGTTTAGAAAAAATTAAATCAGAGATTTCTATTGCATTTGAAAAGCAATTTAGAATTGGAGCTTTAAAAAACATGGCAGAAAAGATTGTTTCTAAAATAATCTCAGAACAATTTGGTGACCTTACTGATTACTTTCGAGAAAAATTTGTTCTCGCTATTCGAAATACTCTAGATCAAGTCACCGAGCAATTAGCTTCAATTTCTGATGTCGCTGGCGATATGAGTACCGATTTAGGAAGTTTTTTATCTGATATCGTATCAGGATTAGAAGACACTTTAGAAGATTTGGATGGTAGAATTTCAACTGTTTATGAGGACGTTGATAAAGGAATTGAAGAATTAAAAGGATTATTTCAACGCGAAATATATAAAACGCTCGAAGAAGACATTATGGGAAACATTTTGAAACAACTTGACTTGTCTGAAAAAACTATGACTGAGTTTTGGGAACGGTCAAAAAAAGCTTCAACATTGAGTTTCAAGGATGTGTGGTTTGTAAGAAGTGTTGAGGGCATGAAAGCTCAAATCAACGAATCTCTTACTCGAGTTAAGGCCAGATTTCAACTTATCGTACCTTTATTGGAGGAAATTGATTTAGTAGCACTTTCAAATGTAAAAAAACATATCAATGTTAGAATTTCAACAAATTTCGATTTGAATAATCCAAACGATCAATTAAAACTAGCTGAAATTGTAAAATACCCTAACATCAACATACGGCTTTATTCTCGAGAAAATTTATACGCAATCAATAGAGATTTTGAAGAAGTCGTAATTTGTGCCGCATCAAAATCAAAATTGGGAGATATGGAGATAGCTGGTATGGGATCTATTCTTGAAGAACATGTCAAATTATTTGCAGCTGTATTAGAAGATACATGGATTCAAAGTCGGAAAGTTAACGATAATGAAATCATGTATGCTATTCAATCATCTCAAAGGATAGAAAAATTCCAACAACCGATTCAGCAAACTACTTTTCAAAGGCCGCAAACACCTTCAGTACCAATAAAACCCGATATTCAAATTAAACCCACTACAACTATTGTGGAAAATAATGTACTAAAACCATTTGAACAAAAACCTACAGTTCCAGCTCAACCAACACTTCCTCAATTGCCAACCATAGAACAACAAGTTGGAGTAAAAGAACCATTAGCAACGATTGATTCAACTTTAAATAAAGAGGGAACTATTTCGCAATTATTTGATGATGTAATTAATTTTCTGGATAAAAAAATAGGCAGTGAAATTTCGAACGATTTAGAATACATTCGAAATAGAATAACTGAGGAGATTGGATATACAGCTGTTTTAAGCCAAATGAACATTACAATAACTTCCTTAAAATCAGTACCTAAATTACTATCTTCAATGGAAGTAGAAGATACTCTAAAAAAGATAAATTTTTGGAGAAAAAAAATTAATGTTTAAATTCTAATTTCTACACAATTTTCTTCTCTAATAATCAGAAAAAGAGAATAATAAAAAAAATTAAATTTTTACGCTATTTATCTTATCAGTAATTAAATCTAATTCGCTTTTTGTCTCATAGTCTACAGTTCTAATACTTGTAAAACTCCAGACTGATACGGTTACGATTATCCCGAGTAAAGCACTATATAAGAACAAATTACCAACGCCTAACATCTCCGCCAAAGGTCCTGAAATTAATGTCCCAATTGGAGAGATTGACATAGATAATGAATGATCCATGGAAGTAACCCGACCCATCTTATCCGGAGGTACAATTGTTTGCATAATTGTTTGATACAAAGAATTTATAATTGGCAATGATAAACCCATCGTAACACCACCCATACCTATTATTAAGAATTCTCCTGCAGGAGCAAAGGCCATTATCGCATATCCAATCATAGCAATAATAACACTGCCAAAAATGACTCTCAGTTTATTGTTCCAAGTTTTCTTTATTGAAGTAATAAGAGCGCCACCAATCATACCACCTTGAAAAAATACGAAAACTATTGCTAAATGCGTCGCAGAACCACCATGAATGACATTAATATAATATGGCATCAAAGTATCCATTGGCCTTATTAGAAAATTAAGCAACATTGAAAAGAAAATTAGTGTAATTAATCCAGGTATAACCTTAATGGTTTTAATTCCAAGTTTAAATTCCTTAATAAACGAATTTTTTTCAACCATTTCCTTAGGAGCCCTAACTGATGGAATCTCAATAAGTATTAATGGGATTACAGCTATGCAAAAAGTTATGAGATCAACCCACAAAATTGTATTTATCGGTAAAAAGATCATAAGAGTTGCTCCTATTAATGGGGCAATAATCTGTACGACTCCTGTAAATAAAAAATTTATTCCGTTAATTCTAGACAAACTTTCTTTTGGAACCATAGTTGGTATAATAGAATTCACCGTTGGTAAATGAAAAGCTTGAAATACGCTACGTATACTAATAAAGATAAAAACAATCCATATATTTGCCAAATTCAACTGAAATAAAACGAGCAAAATGAGAGTGGCAACTGCTTGCAACGAGTCCGCAACGAGTATTATTACTTTTCTATTTAATCTGTCAGCAAGTACCCCTGCAATTGGCAGAACGATTACTTGACAAATAATAAACAAAAATGAAGCAATTGCCAGATACATGGGACTCTGAGTTTCCACCGTAATCCACCATATAATTACAAAATAAACGACCATCGAGCCAAATAAAGAAAATAATTGGCCCGACCAAAACACCAAATAACTCCTAAAAGTTTTCTGGTTTGCTTGATTTGCTAATTCTTCCATTTTTAATCTACACCATTTTTTCCTTTCTTTCTTTTTTTTATTTTTTCCTATTTTTTACATTTCTTCTTTCAATCTTCTTTCAATTATCTCTTCAATTACTAATTTAATATTTGGAATTAAACTCTTGAAAATTCTCGTGAATTTATAACCCATTCCTTGATAAATGACATCGTCTGATTTTTTAACTTTCTCATACAATATCCCCTAATTTCCATTTATATTAATTGTCCATTAAAACATTATATTCCAATTAAGATTCTTTATCACATTTTATCAATTAAGTCGTTAATTTTTGATATAACTTCATCTGAACTGCTTGTAAATTTAAATATACCCTCTTCCAAAGAGCCTTCAATACCCTCATCTACTAATTCGTAAATAAGATTCTCAGCGTCCTCATCAGTTCTATTAAGTGCTCGGGCAAGTTTATCAATCGGTAAACTTTTTTGTAGTTTAATTAAACCCCTAACCCTCTTTTTTATTCGGTCTTTATCATTTGAGGATGATAGATCGATTTTAATTCTAGGTTTGATTTTTTTCCCTTCAAATTCGCGCTCAATTTTCTCTCCTAACTCTTCAATACCTGATTCCTTAACCGCTCGTTCAATATTTTCCCCCCATTCCTCTAGTTTTTTAAAGTCTCCGATGTTGTTTTTCACGAATCTCATTGACTTTCGAATAAGTTCTGATACGGAAGAACCTAACTCTTCTGACCAGTCCCTCCATTCATCGCTTGTGTCGCTATCCACTGAAATATTTATACGCTTTGCGGCTTTTTTCTCTGCTTTTTTCTGTGCTTTTTCTAGTTTTTTTTGTATCTTTATAAGATATTTATCTTTAATTTTTTCTTTTTTATTTCTATATTGTTCAAGTTTTTCCTTAGCACGCATAATTAACTCTCCAGCATATTCTACTAAATACTCCAATTCTTCCGTCGTTTCCCCGATTTCATTTAATAAAGAAATTTTTTCCTCCTTCACATCTTCTAAGTCTTCTCTTAATTCTTCTTTAATATCTTCCATTGCATCCTTCAGGTCGTCTATCTCGTCCTCAAAATCTCCATGTATATCTTCTAATTCTTCCATAAGATCGTCTTTAATGTCTTCTAACTCCCATCTTATCGTTTCTCTTAGCCTCTCTACTTCTCGCTCATCTTTTTCGTTTTTTCCTGGTTCTTTATACATATTAATTCCTCCATACAACTTGTTGGTTATTTTTCTAATTCTATTTGATTTTTTAAAAATAATTTATTTTTGTAATTTATTCTCGGCAATTTCGGAAATTTGAATAGGTTCGTGAGTTAAAGTTGATTTTGCGTTAATTTCAATGGTATTTACATAGTAAACCTTTCCTGTAATCTCCGTCCATTTACCAATTTTCACGTTTCGTCCTTTAACATCCCCTTGTACAAATGTGTTAATTATCTCAACATCATTCGTGGAAAATATATTACCAAACACTTTATATGGATGTTTTACTCTTTTTTTCCCACCAAAATAAGTTTGTGTTCCGATAAACACATTATTTCCAGTAATATCCCCCCTGACTGTAGTTGACCCGTCAATTTCAATGGTCTCTTCTGAATTTAATCCACCATCAACTTTAGTAGAACCTGAAAATCTCATACCTTGGAGCGCTTCAACTTTATTTCTTACTCTTAACGATCCAGAGTTTACTAATACTCCCTTAATATCAATTTCCTCGCCGATTGTTGTCGAGCCAGAAAACTTTGCGTTCCCGTCTCCATGAAGGGCTCCCAGAATTCTGAACGAGCCCGAACTTTTAATGTCGCCGTGAACTGTTAAATCTCCTTCTCCCCTAGTAGAACCAGAAGATCTAAAACCTTGACATTCAATATTTCCATCCATTTTAACTGAACCTGAAACTATTATATTATCTTTAATACTCAATCCAGAGAGTTTTCCCGATCCTGATATTTTCATTTTACTTTTCCTCCTTTTTATTTTTCTTATTTTTCTTTTTTTTTAGATTTGAAATGTTATTCTTATAATTTTCTGTGATTTTTTTTTTGTTTATTTTTTGTTTATCGTGAATTTTTTTTTTAATTGTGTTTTTGATTGTGTAAATAAAAATTATAAAAAAATATTTTATATTTAGTAGTTTACAAAAGTATTTGTTAAAACTTGGGAATATATCTTGCATTTAACATCTTTTAATGCTGGTTTTTTATTATTTCTCATTCTTATTTCCTCCAAATTGTTTTTTTTTTATTTTGTTTATTATTTATTTTTATTATTTTGTTTCTAATTAGTATATAATTTTTTTCATATATAAATGTTGTGTATCTTTTGTGTGTATCAGTGATCAATAAAAGTGTGTATTAATCAATAAAAGAAAAAGTGAAAATGAAGAGTATTCATTCTATATCCTTCATATTTTCATATTTTAAGTATTTGTATCAAATTATGTTGTGAAGAGAAAAAAGTTGAAACATGATTTTTAAATATTTATTGTCGAAATTAAAATTTTGAAATAAAAAAAAAGTATTTTATTAAAGCCTATAAAAATTACATGTGAGAATTAAGCCAATTAATTACGTCCTGGTGAACTTCATCGCGGTTAATTTCATTAAAAATTTCGCATCGAGCATCTTCATAAAATTTATATGTTACATCCTTTATCCCATATTTGTTAAGGCGATTGATCATAGCGGTAACTCCCTTGGTCTTGTTACCTATAGCGCATAACGAACCAGAGATGAAATGGATCGGTAAATCTTTTGGAATATTTTGCTCTAGTTTCGAGTCATAAATTTTCTCAAATCCGTGAAGGAATTCTAACCAAACATTAGCAGGGCTTACAAATCCGCACCACGGATCGTCAATGTATTTCTGAACTTCGTCGTTGTCTCTACTCAGCCACTCAAATCCAGTTGCTCCTTCATCGTTTTGCCAATCGTGATTGTTAGATGCAAAGTTCATCTCGTGCATTTTTTGGCTTGGTTCGGTAGGACCGCGTTTTTTAATCTCGCTTTTAAGTAAGAGTTTACCCGCTTTAATTACGAGAGCTCTCACTTTTCCGTTAGTGCCACTTAAGATAACACCTTTAAGTTCATTTCCCCAGTCCTGAATATAATCTTGCGTTAGCATAGCGCCCCAAGAATGGCCCATTAAAAATATCGGTAAATCGGGATGTGCTTTTTTTATAATATTTGTTAATTCGTGAAGATCGTTTACTACTCCTCTCCATCCATTAGGGCCTAAAACTCCAGCGTTCCCCACTAAAGTTTTTTCGGTCAAATCACCAGCAGTTCTCCCATGACCGCGTGCATCGTTAGCGTAACACACGTAACCATCGTTGCATAAAGCTTCAGCTACCCGAGCGTATCGCTTAGCATGTTCTGCTAAACCGTGAACGATTTGAACAACTGCTTTAGGGGGATTATCCGGCTCCCATTTGTATACGAATATTTCAATATCGTCCTTATCTTTAAAAGTAAATGTAGAACTTTTCAATTTTTATAACCTTCATATATTTTGTTTAAGAATTAATTATGCATTGTCTATGTTTAGTTTATAATCTTACTATTTTTATAATAAATCAAATTTTAAAATTATTAAACAAAATCAAATGCAAACCCCAACGCCATAATTAATAAAATAATTGCAGAAATCTTTGGAATTTTGTCTTGAATGTTAATAAATTTTGGTAAAAACTGTTGATAAAATTTCGTGCAAATCAAAGTTATTCCCATTAATGAGATGGTCACTGCGGTTGCATAACTAATGGTTAAAAGCCAAGGATTGTAGCCTTCGAGAAATAATCCAATAAGCATAAACTCTTCTGAGTGAACAAATCCAATCAGTAAAGCAAAAGATGCTAAACCTACAAGACTATTTCTTACACTTTTTGCATGTGAATGTTCATGGATATGCTCATTTCCGTCTAAGTGCTTATGTTCATGCTCATGCTTGATAGATTTTTTATTTTCATGAAGATGTTCATGTTGATCCTCAATTATATCATCCGTCTTTTCAAACCAAAAAATAATTGCAAGTACAATAAGAAGTCCCGTTGTTATGTATCTTAAGACATCAGATGGCACTGTAATATTAGCCGATATAAGGAAATAAACAACGACAACTGCAATAGAACTAATAAAATGGCTTATCGCAATGATAACCGAGGACAACAGAGCTGATTTAATTGGTTTCTCTTGTTTAATTGAATAAAGAAATGCAAATGGCCATCCATGACCCGGTTCCAATCCATGTAGCAACCCAAACAATATTACACCCACAAATATACTGATATCGACAGCCATTAATATCTCCTAAATCACTTAAACTTACTCAATAATTTTATGTGGTTCTCCATTTTATACTTTTTCAAGTAGAAAATAACCACCGCCATTAATTATACCTTCATCTGATAGTTTATATCCTGCTTCTTTAAATATTCCGCGCCATTTTTTTCTAGATGTAAAAAGAAAAATAAAAAAGCTACCAACTAAAAACATATAGAAGTTAGGAACGAAAGCCACTACTAACAATTTCCCTTTGGGTTTTGTTACTCTATATATTTCTTTAATTGCTTTTCTTTGAGCATCAAATGGGATGTGATCAAGTCCATAAGTGCTAATAACTGAATCAAAAGTGTTATCCTCAAATTTTATATCAGTTATATCTCCTTTCACGATTTCTACTCTATTTTCAATACCCGCATTCTTAAGATTTTTTTTTAATAACCCCATTCCTCCATTTTCAATATAGTTTGCATCAAAACGATCATAGCAGACGATACTCCCGTTTTTCATTATTTTGCTTAATGCCAAAGCTGTGCGCCCAGAACCTGCGCAAGCATCCATTATATAATCATTTGTACCCAGAAAATCTGTATATGGTAAAGTCATGTAATCATATGATCTACTTTTCCGCCATACATAATTACCACCAAATAATTGAATTGAAAGTAGTAAAACTGCTATTCCCACTATTTGATTAATTAATACATTAATGAACATCTGATTAATTAATGCATTAATGAAAAAAATCGTTGAGATAATCAAACATATAGTACCTACAATCCAATAGCCATTCATCCATCGACCAGACCATCCAAAATTAAATTCTTCTTTATTATCAAAAATCATTTTTTTTCTCATTTTCTCCTTATTATCATTTTTTTTGAATTAGATAATAGTCAAATCTTTAAGTATTCAAATTTCTGAATACTCAATAATCTTAATATTAATAAGTTAAGAATACTATATAAAAATATCGAAAAATAATTTTTTCATGAATGATTTTTTTTACAACTGAATTATAATACAACTAAAATGAGGTAATTTCAATAGTGCATCACAATTTTTCAAGCAGACTCAATCGTTCTGCATCAGAATTGCTCATACTTACCATTATTGAATCAAAAGGAAAAGTTCACCCTTATGAGATCTATCAAACACTTCTTCCTGAGATTTTCTATAAAAAATACGCCGAAATCCAGAAATCTTCGCAAATGATTAGTTTTTCAAAAAAATACATAAAATTTTTGGAAGATCCAACAGATGAAAATGAAAATGTATTAAAGAAGGAAATTCAAGGACTGCTTCCTGATGGTAATACAAGTGAAGAATTAGTATTAATAAAACAAAACAATAACCAATACTATTGTAAAAATAATATTGAAAATTTGCGTAGATTACTTAATGAAGCAGAAGGATTTGTTAAAAACCAAAAAGAAAAACTCAAAATTTGGAAATCTAAAACTGCAATTTATCAAGTTATGAAAGATTTAGAAGAAAAAGAAAAATTGATTACCGTTGTCGATACTGAAATTATAAATGGGAGAATTCGGAAAATTTATTCAATAACTGATAAAGGTAGAGAAACTGCGATTAAATGGATATTGGAATTTGGAGATTTGTATGATAGAATTTCTCCAAAAATCTCCCAATTTACAGGAATAGAAAGCGCCTTTACAAAAAACCATCGGTTACAAGTTTTAAATTTCATGGAGCAATTTATACCTGTAGACTCAATTATAAGGCTTCTTATGGATGATTCTGGATCACCTTTTTCTCAATTAATTAAAGGATTATTTCCAATTGTTGGTAATCCATCAAAATTAAAAACTTTACTATTGTCTGATGAATTTCAATTCGATTTTTTAGCTGGAGATTTAATTCCCAAGAAATATAAGGCTGTTTATAAGGAGTTACTACTAAAACATATGAAAGAATTTAAAAATAAGATTGAAAACAAGATTAGAAATCTTGAGAAAGAATTATAAAATTTTCCCATCAAAAAATAAGAAATTTTATAACTATCTAATTTATTAGAGTTTTATGAGAGAAAACAGTCAAAGCATACTTAGATACTATCATTGCAGAGTCTGTGATACAACTCATGAAGTTAGTTTACAGAAAAAGATTAGTGAAAAACAATCTAAATTTCCTTTTTCTTACTTTTTTTTACACGGAGAATTAAAAAACATTTTAACAACACTTTATTTAGATAACGATCTGGAAATTCGAGGAGTAGATGTACAGAAGCTAACAGACGATGATATATTCTCTAAAGATCAAGTAGTTTCAATCACCTCTACACTAGTTAGAGAGATTGAAGACCTTCGTAAAGAAAACGACGAATTACGATTAAAGTTAAAAAAAACGAAGAAGGTACATTGAACCAAAACAAAGATTATAAAGAATAATTATATAATTAAAATAAAATAAAGAAAAGTGATATAGAATGACATATGCTCGGTATAAAATGTGCATTTTTGGCGATGGAGGTGTTGGAAAAACCACTCTAGTAAATCGCTACATCTCAGGGAAATATAGTGAAGATTTTAAAATGACGATTGGTGTTGATTTCTATACAAAAAATATAGAAATTGAAGGAATTAGAGTGAATTTACAGATTTGGGATTTTGCTGGAGAGCACCAGTTTAAAAACCTTTTACCAAATTATGTTATTGGTGCTACGGGAGGGATATTTATGTACGACATATCGCGTTTTTATAGCCTAATTCATCTTGAAGATTGGTTAAATGTTTTAAACAAAGCTCCAGATCATCGAGAACACCAAATGCCAATTTTATTAGTAGGAGGCAAATCAGACCTCGCTTTAGAAGGTAATCGAACTGTTGATAAGGAATACGCTTTAAAATATGGTAGAAAATATAATATTTTTGATTTTTTCGAATGTTCTTCTAAAACTGGCGAAAATGTTGACTTAATTTTTACTTAAATAGCCAAGAAAATGCTTGAATCAGCAGAGCTTTTATAATTACTTTATTTTTTCAAATTTCAAATCTCCGAGATTAAATCATGTTAATTTGAGCTGTTATCTTATTGTCGTTTATTATTAAGTTATAACAGATTAATAATAAATATCTTAAAATAGGCTTAGATTCGTGATTCCCAAATATTTCTCTACAACCTCTAAAACTTCTTCTTTTGACCCAATATATCCAAAGATTTGATGTCTAGCTTTTCCATGGGATGTATTATCAATAGTTTCAAATTGGTTTAGTTGTAGCTCGATTTCCCCGTATTTTAACGATGGTTTATTTGGAGATTCCGAATTATACGATTGTATCACGCCAATTTCGCTCTTCGGATGATCTCGAGAAACATCAAAACAGTCATCTTGAGTTTTAGGGATATCGTTGGAAAGCTTAACTAAAAAGCCATATTCTTCTGAATCGGGAATTTTAAGTATGTAACCGATTTTTGCGTGCCTAGTAAAATCAATATCTTCAGGTCGAACTGCTAATTTGTAAACATCGTCAACATCTAATTTGAAGGCAACGTAATTGTCTCCTATGTTCAATCTGTCATCGGGAATATGGCGAAAATAAGGGAGCGGTTTTGGATTAGGTTTCGTGGGTATTAAAACCGTTCCAGGATTTGATGGCCCTCCACTAATAATACACGCTAACGACCATCCGTTAATCTTTAAGTTTGGTTGGAAAAAAACGCAGTCATCCACGAATTCGACGCCACAATAGCTCAATCCCGTCGAGATTGGTTCTTTAATCAGAGAGAATTGACGAGTAATTTCACCGTTATAGATATGTTTTTTAATCTGAGATTCTACTGTTACCTTACTTGAAAGAGTACATGAGGATGAGGATTCAGCTAAAATCTCGTAATAAGCAGGGTCCAAACCATGAGGACAAAACCACCCTTCCCATGTTTGAGGTTTTTCGTAAAAAAATTCTCTTTCCGGACTAATCCAATATCTATCTCCGCCAATATCTCTTCTTCTTGTTTTAACTACTTCTTTTATCTCTGGATTAATCCACAGCAAACTATAACAATCGTTCTTTGGATATAGCCCTAAAAGGCGCCCTCCATATTCAGAAACTACCGCAGAACTTTCGTCGTTAAAATTTAATTCGATAGGATTGCCAATATCTTCCTTGAAAGAAAAAAGAGTATTTTTGGTAAAGTAGTTCATAATCTTAACTAAAGCAAAATTATTAAAAAGATTTTTCTATTTGAGCCTAGATATTTAGGCTTGTACCTTTACTTCTTAATTCTTTTAAATTTTTATATTCAATAATAAAAAAGGTTTAATTTATGGAAAAAGCGTACTAAAATGTTATGAATAATGGGATGATAAGAGATAAAGCAAAACCAAGGAAATAAACTAATCCCGCATATTTCATATTATTATCGTTGTTTTTGAAACCATGAACTATTAGCAAAATAAATCCAATAAATAGTAGCCAGAAAAAAGAGCCTACTATTATGAAAATTGTAGTAACTGTTAAAACATCAAACCCAAAAAGTACAAACAAAATATAAAATAGTTCTCCGTTTAATACTATCACATTTACAGAATAATATATAATCCATAAAATACCTGAAATCATAGTATAAGACTTTAATTGTTGTCGATTTTTTAATCCGAATATTAAAAATATCACACCATAAGTAATCAATGATGGAACGCTAAATAATAAGCCTCGAAAAACATTATATGCTAAATATATTTGAGTTTCAACTTCGTTATAAGTGGATATTAATTTTAAATCAGGTATTAAGAAGGATAAAACGATAAAACTAATATTAGTAATACCAAGATAAATTAAATATTTAGAAGCATGGACCTCTGGAGATTGTTTTTTTCCCGATTGAATAAAGAAAATATTGTAAATTATTGCAATTATTGAACTTGTTATTGGTAGTATAACTAAACTTGTTGAAAAATCAATAAAACTAAAGACCAAAGTCATATTTTACCGTCTTCTTTTTTTGATAATTTTCTTAAATTTATTACAACCTATAAACTAGAATATTTAAGAGTTTCCATCATATCAGAGTTTTGAATAGAATAATCAAAAATTTTTATAAGATTAATGTAATAGTATAATTTTTTGATTTAAAATGAATTATTATTTATAGTTATTAGATATCTTATATTATATTAAATAAAAAGGTGTTAAATTTGCCAAAAGTTATTCATTTTGAAATTAACGCTGATGACCCCCTAAGGGCTAAAAAGTTTTACGAAAGTGTATTCAACTGGAAAATTGAAAAATGGGACGGTCCCGTGGAATATTGGACAATTGATGCTGGAGATGACAATGAAAAAGGAATAGAGGGTGGTATACAAAAACGCGAGCAATCAGAAGATCAGATTTTTAATTATATTAAAGTGTCTTCTGTTG
>JAUWZT010000047.1 GCA_030615145.1 Promethearchaeota archaeon
ATTTAAACGAAAAATTAATATTTCTTAATCAACCTACTACTAATAAAAGAATAGTAGTTAAGGATATTATGAAGTATAGAAAAATGGGTTCTCTGGGTTGGGAAGTGTCTGCTTTAGGCTTCGGGGCGATGCGATTGCCAGTTAATCAGGTGAAGGATGAAAAAACGCAAGAATTGAAGTCTAAAATTGATGAAGACGAAGCAATTAAGATGATTCGTTATGCAATTGATAACGGAGTAAATTACATTGACACTGCTTATCCCTACCACGATGGTGAAAGCGAAGTGCTTGTAGGAAAAGCGTTAAAAGACGGATATCGCGAAAAAGTTCACCTCACTACGAAATTACCAATGTGGATGGTTAAAAAAACAGAGGATTTTGACTTATTTCTCAAACAACAGATTGAAAGATTACAAATTAATCCCGATATCTACTTTTTCCATGGCCTAAACAAGCAACGGTTAGAAAAGATTAAAAGTCTTAATTTAATCGAAAAAATGGAACAAGCTAAAGCTAAAGGTTTATTTAAATACATAGGATTCTCGTTTCACGATAATATTGAAGTCTTTAAAGAGATAATTGATTTTTATCACTGGGATTGTTGTCAGATACAGTTTAATTATCTTGATATCAATTACCAAGCTGGTACTGAAGGGTTAAAATATGCTAGTAGCAAAAATATCCCAGTAATCATTATGGAGCCAATCCGAGGCGGGCAATTAGCTATTCCAGAGGAAAAATTAGATTCAAAGCCAGAAATTAAGATGGTTCTTGATAATTCAAAAATAAAGAGGAGCATGCCAGATTGGGCATTACAGTTTGTATGGAACCATCCAGAAGTTTCAGTTGTATTAAGCGGAATGAGTACCCTGCATCAAGTTGAAGAAAACCTCGAATCCGCAAATAACTCAGGTAAAAATACTCTTACTGAAGAAGAATTACTAACAATTTCTAAATTACGCGAAGCATATAGTAAATACATAATAATACCTTGCACGAGCTGTAGATATTGCATGCCCTGTCCTAATAGGGTTTCAATCCCTTTTATCCTTAGAATAATAAATGATCTCGCATATTGGGGGGAAAATGTTAAACCCAGAATTGACTCTTTTTATAATAGGATGGCAAAAACACAAACGGATATTGACAAAAGAAAATCTGAAGGCGAGGAATTCGACGGAGCTGCTTCTTTGTGTATTCAATGCGGGGAGTGTCTTGGTAAATGCCCACAAAAGATAAAGATTCCTGAAATTATGGAAAAAGCCAACGAAATTTTTGAAAAAGGTAAAAAAATCTCAGATGTATTAAAATTATAAATCGATATTTTATACATTAATAAAAAGAAATAATATAAATAATGAGTTTTTAATTTTAATATTAAGTTAGGAATTTAGTTTTAAACAATAAAAAAAAAATAGACATAAGAAGTGATCGATAAGATGGGACTTAAATGGAAAGTTTTCAAACTTTCTTTTCCAAATATTTGTACCAAGTGTGGGACGCTATCTAATATGACCAGAGAATATTGTGAAGTTTGTGGAGCTAAGGATTGCTTCATAGAGACAACAAAAGCAGATTGGCAAAAAAGTAAAACATAAGAGTAAGTTGTTGGATATTAAATTGGTTGAATTAATATTTATTTAAATCAATATTAAAAAAAAGCTTAATAATAAAAGTATAAAATTTCTATTAATTTATTTCAACACTATACCTTAATATTAGCAACATGAGTAGTAAATTAAAAGTTTAAAGCTTCAAGGCAATTTATTCAAACTTACATGTAATCTCGTTATCGATTTCAGGAACAATAATTTCAATGTTGGGATGGTTTATTTCCATATAATTAAAAAATGGACTCAAATCTTCTGTTCGGCTGATTGGAGGGAAAAAATTGTCCCAATGAACGGGGATAACTATTTTAGGTTTAAGTATGTCAACCATTTTTCCTCCTTTCTTGGCGATATTTTTTTTGCTATTCCCTGCGAGAGGGACGATAAATACATCGCAATTCTCATATTTCTTTAAAATATCTTCGTATTCATGCCACAAACTGCCAAATGCAACTATACTTTTTCCGTTATAATGAGTACAAAATCCAAATACATTTCCCATGGGGAATCCCTTTCCATATTTAGATATCTTCCCAATTTGTTTCCAGACTTTCCACGAAAATAACCTACTTGCGATGGTATTAAAATCGAATTTAATGTGTTCTGATTTTATCAACTCGACCTGAATATTTTCTGAAACTTGGATTTTATCAAAATATTCGCAAGGTTTTATGTTATCCTTACCATTATTTGAAATTGGATAGGATTCATCTTCAAGTATTTTACCTTCAGCCCAATTAATCATATTTTCTTTAGCAACTTCAGAACAATAAACAGGAATATTTAGATTTTCTGCAAACCATCCTGCGTCAGTTACATGATCAAAATGCCCATGCGAGATAAATATAGCCTCAATATTTATTATCTGTTCTTTTTTAGTATTTAACTTTGGTGTTGCTTGGGAGTTACGATAAAAAAAAGGGTCAAATAATAATCTTATTCCATCTAAATCTAAAATATAGCTTGCAGTTCCAAACCAAGTAAATTTTATTGTCATTTTTTAAAACTTTAATAATGTTTTGTTAATTCTTAATAAGATTAAATTTATACATTCTTTAAACTATCTTTTATCTTTTTATAAATCTCTTTAAGCCCTTTATCTTCTATAAATTTTTCCAATTTAGTTTTTGTTGGTGATACTTTTGGTGATATTTGTTCAGTTCTACTTAATTCAGTTCCACAATATTCACAGATCTGCTGATTAGGATCAGAATATTCTTTATTACAATTTGGACATTTCATTTTAAAGCTATCTCGAAATCTATATGAGTATAGTTCTTATTATAGAAATATCTTGATAAAATAAAAATAATATTGTTTAAAGAATCTATAGAGAAATTAGGTCCAAAATAAATTTAATTTTCTGGTGTTTTCTCTTCTAGAGCTTTTTTAGCGAATAATCTCTTTTTTAATATTACCATCGCTGTATCTTCGTCGTATTCTAATACACCAATCTTAGCTAATTCATGAACGGCTCTTAAAACCATAGCTCCGGCAATCCCGGTGGTATTCTTGATTTGTTCACGCGACATTTTTTCCTTGTCACCGTGGAGCGTCAATAAGATTCGATAATGGGGTTGCCCCTGCCATATTTCGGAGATTAAGAGTTGAGTTATTGAAAGTAACGCTTTAATTCTTCCAAAATCAAATTCCGCATCTTGACTTTCTTCTGCTACTTTCGCTAATTTTTTCAATTCTACTTTTAAACTTGCGTATTCTTTTAATAATCTATGTTGTTCTTCCGACAATGAACCAATTTTCTGATCTCTTTCTTGTTTTTCTTTTTCAAGCTGTTTAGTTGCTTCTTCCAGTTTTTTCTTTTCACTTTCTAAGTTAGTTTTTTCAATTTCTAAATATTTTTTATCGTCCTCTAATATTTTCGTAGCTTCTTCTAATTGATTCTTTTCTCCTTCAAGCAATTCCTTTTCCCGGCTAAGCTCTTCTTTATCCTTTTCTAAAACAATTAGCTCGTTTTTGGCAGTTTTTAAAACATCTATAAATTTTTGAAAATTTTCGGAAACAGAGCGAAGAGTGCCATCAATTATGTCTAAGGTTTTTTTTTCTGACATTAGAAATCACAATATATGTTTTTTAATTAACAATTATAAATTTAATTAAAATATATAACTTAAATATTGTATAAATTAAAACAATAAATAAAAATTGTATTTCTGAACTTAAATAAAATACTGGAACTTCTAATATGAGTATTATAGACAAGGAGGAAGCCCAATTTTTTAAAAAAATAACGATTTTTATCATTTTATTGGTGATCTCTCTTTCCTATTTAGCCTATGATAAATCGATAAGTTATTCTCGTTACGAAAGGATCGAATACCAATCTTCTGGAGCTACTCTTTATGCGAATCTATATTACCCCTCAAAAAATTTAGGATTTCAAGAGCAAAGACCTTTAATTATTTACTGTCATGGAATAGGAAGTCAACGAGATTTTGATCTGAGAATTCCAATCGAATTCACCAAAAGGGGCTTTATTGTTGTAGCTTTAGATTATCAAGGTCACGGTGAAAGTAGCGGAAATATTATAAATATTGCTCCAACTACAGCCATACCCGCTTTAGCTCAAGATTGCTCTAAACTACTGGATAAACTCGAAACATTACCTTTTTATTCAAATGTCAATATATCTCAGATTGGATTGATAGGTCATTCTTTAGGAGGGATGGTTGTACTTATGAACCAAGCATTAGACCCACGCTTTAACGTTACAGTTACTTGGGCTCCATTAGTAAATTTTAATCCTCAACAATTAGGTATCGTAAATACTGATAATTACGATCCGTATATACCGGTAAACTTATTGAATAAAACCAATACAAATAATTTATTAATTATAATGCATGTGGATGATGAGGCACTAGATTTTACCAATCATGCATTAGTAGCTCAAAGTTTAACAGATTGTACAGTAATACCAATAACAGAACCTTTGATAGGTGGCGGACACCAATTATTTTCCAATGTGGTTTTAATCGAGTCAATTAAATGGTTCGAAAATTATTTTTTTAAATCTGAAACTATAAACGGACCAATAAATATTACTTTCCTTGTTAATTACGCTGTCCTTTTTGTCACTTTATTATTGTTAGTTTTAATTGTTCTTTCTTTGGTATCTTACACTTCAAAATTTTTCAGGGATAAGGAAGATATTATACAAAAAAATTTTGTAAAAAATGATGTTCCCATATCAAAAATTAAGGTTAAGGCTAAAAAATTAAAGCAAATTTTGAAAATAATATTCTATACTACAATTTTTCTGCTTAATTGGGAGATTTTTGAAAGAATATTTGGTCTTGTGGGTATTTTTTTAGCTTCGCTCAATATATCCATTATTTATTTTACCGTTAAATTAATTTATTATCTTAAAGATTTAAAAGAAAAAAGAATAAAATTTGATATGCATCAATTTAAAGAGTTAATTAAATCTGAATTTCAATTAAAATATTTTATTTATGCTATTTTAAGTAATGTTTATTTTATAGTAATATATTTAATAGTAAGCTTTTCTTACCCCTTTGCTTTTATGTGGCCTTCCAATTTCTTAAGCTCTGTTCTAGCGGCATTGATAGCATTTCCAATATATTTCTCTATGGAAATTTTATATAGAAAAGTTATATATCCCCAGTTAAATTTCTTAAAAGATGAGCGAAAAAAATCCCGTTGGATAATTCTTATCGCAATTTTCATTCAAATCAATTTAATGATGTTAACATGGGCTTGGGCGTTCTTTCCTTCAGTTATGTTTCTGTATCTCATATTTTTATACGCGATAATTCAAAATACATTAATTTATGAAAATACTAAAAGATTTAGTACCGTGATATTAAGCTCGTTTGTCATAATAACGCTTTTCTTCGCTGCAGTAATTTCAAACGCCATAGGAATTGGTGCCGCACTCCATTTATTCGTAAAAATATAACTTATATATTCTTTTAGTCTCAATTTCAAAATCTTTAATTAAGAACTAGTAATTACTAGTAATATTATTTTGAAAAAATTATTTTTATCTTCATCTTAAGGTGAATAAATCTGGTTACAAATGACCAAACAACTAGTAAATCTATAAAAAAACGAAGAATGATATTTGGAGTTTCAATTCCAGTATTTTTGATGGGATTAGTATCATTGTTTACAGATATTTCTAGCGAAAGTATTCAAAGCATTTTACCTTTGTTTATTATTGAAATTGGAGGAAGTGTGCTAATTTTAGGGCTAATTTCAGGAATTACTAATGCCATTGCGAATATTTTAAAAGGAATTACCGGCTGGATGAGCGATAAAATAAACAAAAGAAAACCTTTTATTGTAGCGGGATATTCCTTATCGAACTTTTCAAAACCATTAATAGGGTTGAGTCCTTCATGGGAAATGGTCTTAGGGTTAAAAGCAACAGATCGAGTAGGTAAAGGATTGAGAACATCTTCGAGAGACGCTCTAATTTCTTTTTACGCTACCAAAAAGGGAAAGGCATTTGGATTGCATCGTGCTATGGATACATTAGGAGCGGTTCTTGGCTCATTACTCGCATTTCTATTATTGCTTTACGCATGGAGCTTTTCACAAATAATATTTTTCTCAATAATTCCTGGATTAATTGCGATTGCCCTAATTCTTCCAGTTAAAGATGTTTCTCCAGAGGAGTTAGATAAAAAACTTGGAAAAAAAATTAGAAAAGAAAAGAGTGAAAAGATTGATAAAAATTTCATAAAATTAATCATTATTCTTGGAGTTATTGAATTTGCCAGCTTAGATGTCGTATTTTTAATTATTAGAGCAACAGACTATATTCCTTCAAATTTAATTTACCTTATACCTGTTTTTTATCTTATAATGAACGTAATTTATACAATTTTTTCTCCAATAAATGGCTCCTTGTCCGATAAAATTGGCCGAAAACCGATGATCGTGATCGGATTATCGATATTACTACTATCTTGTGTTATTTTAGCTTTTCCTATTGAAGTCTCTCTTTTTTCAATAGTTTTAATTATTGTAGTTTACATCATGCACGGTTTTTACCTAGCCTCTGTGGATCCAATCTCAAGAGCATATATTGCGGACTTGGCAGGTAAAGAGAAAAGGGGACGTGCCTATGGATACTATTATTTGTCAGTCGGATTTATAAGTATGGTGGAAGCCTTAGTTTTTGGATATATATATAGCGTGTTTTCATATACTTGGGCGTTTATTTATATTTCAATTTTATTAGCTGTATGTATTATTATTTTTACGATTACTGACTTTTCTAAAATCATAAAAAAAAGTGAAGCCTAAGAAATTGTCGAGTTTTTAAATAGAATTAAGAAGCAGCCCATAATTGCCCTAAATAAATAATAACTTCTGCGGCTTTCTGTAACGCTAAAGTGGGAATATGTTCTTTTCTAGAATGAAATAAGAGCCCCCCAGAAAAAATATTCGGTGTCGGAATCCCCATTTCGCTTAGTTTAGAACCATCGGTTCCACCTCTAATAGCTTCAATTTTTACATCTAACCCTGCCATTTTAATAGCTTCTTTTGCTAAGTCAACGACTATCATTTCTTTCTCAATAAATTTTAACATATTACTGTATTCGTGTTCAAATTTTAGCTCAATTTTTAAGCCAGGATATCGAAATTCATAGATATCTTTTAATTTTTGAAGGAATTCCATTCTTCTTTTATTATTTTTTTCATTATGATCTCTGATTCTTAATCTGATTTTAGCTTCTTCTACTGTTCCTCTCAAGTCTCCTAAATGATAAAATCCTTCTCGTTCTTCTGTGTGTTCTGGTGATTCGTGCTCAGGGATTTCACTTAAGAACCGACATGCTATATGTATTGCGTTTACCATTAGATTTTTAGCGTAACCAGGATGCACACTAAGCCCTGCAAAAGTTATGGATGCTTTCCATGCGTCAAAACATTCAAATTCCAATTGCCCCATCTCCGAACCATCCATTGTGTAACAGAATTCGGGTAGCCTTTTTTTATCAATTTTTAGTGTTCCTTTTCCTATTTCCTCATCTGGCGTAAAACATACAGTAATAGGGCCGTGTTTTAGTTCTGGAAAACTTTTCCAAGCGGCGCACGCGACCATAATTTCTGCGATTCCAGCTTTATCGTCTGCACCTAATAAGGTATCACCTTCTGAAGTAATGATATCTAAACCAATATATTCCTTTAACAATGGAGAATCTTCAACTGTAAGCTTAATTTTCTTATTGCCTACGAATTTTATCGTACCACCATGGTAATTTTCATGAACAACTGGTTTAACGTTTTTCCCGCTCACTGCTGGTGAAGTATCCATGTGGGCTATTAATCCAATTGTTTTAACTTTTTCTAACCCGTTACTTGCTGGTAAATCGGCGTAAACATATCCATACTCGTCGTGTATTATATTTTCTAGATTTAGCTCCTTCAATTCAGCAACTAATACATTTCCTAAATCAAATTGATTTTTAGATGATGGATTGGATTGGGAATCTTCGTCAGATGTAGTCCATATTTGAACGTATCTAAAAAATCTATCCGTTGCTTCTTTTAGTAAGAATTCTTTTATTTCTTCAGATAACATAATAATCCCATTTAATCAAGTAAGATTAATAGAATAAGAGTTATAATATTAAAATTTATTTAATCATTTCCCCTTAAATTTTGGTTCTCGCTTTTCCTGAAATGATTTCATTCCTTCTCCAAAATCGTATGTTGCGATGTTTTTACAATATAATTTAAATTCGTGTTTTAACGAGGGAAATAACTCGTTATATTGAGAATAATTAAGCATAGTCTTGTTATAACCTAAGCATCTAGTGGGTAGTTTGGCTATAGAATGGATAAATTCCTTAGATTTTTTGCTAAATTCTGATAATGAAAAGACTTTATTCACCAAACCAATCGCTAGTGCTTCCTTGGCATCAAGTTGACGTCCCGTTAAAATTATATCTGTTGCTCGTGCGAACCCTACTATTCTCGGAAGAAGCCAACTAGCTCCGCTCATAACGCAATGAGCCCGATTAACGCGGTGATCTCCAATCTTCAGGTTTTCTGCCGCTAAACGAAAATCACAAGCGAGTGCTAGTTCGAATCCAGCGCCTAGACAATAGCCTTGTAATAACGCTATAAATGGTTTTTGAATTTCTCTTATTAACCTAATAACTCTCTGATGTGGAAGTTTTGACCCATCAGCTAATGGCTTAAACCTCGGTCCTTCGGGACCCATGCTCTTTAAATCGTCACCGGAGCTGAAGGATTGCTCATTGCCTTCAATAACAAAAGCACGGATTATTTTGTTTTTAGAATTTAATTCTAAAATATCAATGATTTCCATTAATAGGGGATAATTTAAAGCGTTTAGTCGTTTTGGGCGATTTAAAGTAATTACTCCAATATTATCCTCGATTTTAAATATAACATGCTCGAAATCTTTTTGAACCATTATTATCGCCTTATTAGAAGACAATTTAAAATTAAAATTTGTTTCTATTTTTATTATTTAACAATCCTTAAAGATTCTCAGAATTTTGAAAATCTCAAAAAAAAGAAAAGAAAAATTTAAGAAATTACCAAATCGCGAATTTTTCATCAATTTTTAATCCAAAAACAATTAAATAAGGTATTAATAAATCCCATACACTCGTTTCTGCATTAATAACGATCACCCCAATAATTATCGCTGTCCAACCGGATATATCAGGTAACCACATAAAGCTTAAATCAACAAATGCTAACATGTCTGCAAACAATGTTATGAACAATAAATAATTGAATATCATCATAATACATATTCTTAGGGCTATTCCAAATATTCCGTATACAATGTAATTTCTATAATTTTTTATTTTTTGTATATTTCTAGCTCCTTCTTTTGTTTTATATAATTTTAAAAACATAATAGGGACTATGATAAGAGCAACTGTTGCCGATAATTTCATCAAAGGGCCAATTGGTGCAAACGGATCAAATGGCATTAAACCAAATGTTCCAAGAACACAGCAAAGTAATCCAGATCTTGCCCCAAATATTAAAAAACACGTTACCCATATTATTGACACCGGATCTATAATAGCAATCCCCCATCCCGGAACTCTCGGAACCAATGGTGTTACAAATGCCGCGAAAACAATAGAAAGAGCTCCAAATAAAGCAGCGCCAGCTATTTGTAAGACTAATTGAGAGGATTTAGACATCTGCGTTTCTCTTTCTTCAAATATTTGTTCTTCTGTTTTGTCAACCATTTTAATTCAATTTATTAAATTATTATATGTTAAGAATTGAAATTTACTCTCAATTATAAGAGTTGTTTAATGACTTATTCGCTAAATTTATGGATTGAATTAAAAATTAGATTAATTTTTGTTAGTTATTATCGGAAAACTTTTTAACAGATTTTCGAAAATGGTATTCAAACTTCCATATTTGCTATATATTATCTCTAACATCTGTTAAAATGAATATTTTTTCTACCCAAAAAAGAGTAGATAATTCTCATTCCAAGATTATTCTATTTCAAAAACTTTTTTTCTTTAGCGTCCAATTCAAACCACTCGCCAACATCTTTTAGCTGTTTCCTTGAGGAATTACATAATGTTTTTAGGAATGGGATAAAATCTTGAACTGCTTCAATATCTGAGATTTTGTATTTCTTTTGAATTTTTTCCACTAATAACTTTTCATTTGCTGATAAAGAAAAAAAGCCAGTAGATGTGAACCTTGGAAACATTATTCTACGAAAACCCTCATCCGCCCTTCTCCGTTTTCTTGACAAAACAACGCCACCAGCAAAAAGATCGTAAAAGTAAGGTAGTAACGACCAATACTGGTTTTTACGAATTCTACCAAAGATTTCGTCTGCTAAAGATAGGTTTTCTAAAGCTTGAGCGATTTCCTTGTTAATTCTGATAAATGTAGGAAGATTTTCGTTTACCCATTTATATAAAAAATTATAATCTACATTTGATTTATCAGTTAAACTTCGAGCTTCAATTAACGTGTTAGTTTTTTGAAATAAATCTCTAATTAAAACAAAGATTTCTTCTGTACTATCCCTATTTAACTGCAAAATCAACTCTTTAGCGTCTCTATCTAAAGAGCCTTGACTTATGCCTTGCAAATCGTTAATAACTCCTCGTAAATCTCCGTGGTTTTTTTCAACAATTAAACTTAAATCTTTTTCACTCAAGTTTGAAATCTTTTCTTTTTTAATTATTTTTCTCGCGATTTTCGATACTTCTTCGTTAGATAATGGGTATATTTCAAATTTTCTTACATTCTTGTATAATGACTGAAGATTTTGTTTGTATTCATTAGAACACATAATAATAGGAAATTGCGTATTTTCTATAAGTTTTAATATCGTTGGGACTGCCCCTCTATCAGTAACTCCGTAAATTCCGTCAATTTCATCTATTAAAATCAATTTTTTTTTACTTTCGACAATAAAATCCATAATCCCTCGGGATTTTGTAGTTTCTCTTAATTTAGCTTCTAAAACATTTTTAGTTCGAGTATCTGAGGCATTTGTCTCCACAACCTCCATATTCAGATCATTTGCTAGAGCATATGCTATAGTGGTCTTCCCTACTCCTGGGGGACCCTCAAGTAAGGCTGCTGCTTTGTTAGAGGCTAATTTTAGTTCTTCTTTATGATCTTTTTCTTCATGAGTTCGATTATATGCTCGAATTTTTTTATTTGTTTCGTTAATTTTTCTTTTTTCTTTAAAAAAGTCTACTACAAAACGGTGTAATTCTTCTGTCAAATCAACTTTGTGGCCACCAACTTTAGCAGTAGGTAGTGCCATCTCTTTAATTGACTTTGGCCTGTATTTTTCCACCCATGTAGTATTTGAATTAGTAGTTATCGCCATATAACCCACCTAAATAAATTCTGAATAATAACAAATTTTTGCTAGTAAATTTGAAACTTGAATATCGACATCTCTTCCATCAATCGCTCTAAAGTCAGTTTCCGCAATTAAATTTATCAATTTAATTCTAGAATACTTACTTAAAGGTATTTTTGTAAGCTCGGTTAGCATAATTTTAAACATTTCTTGAGAATTAAATTTATAATTTGTTTGAATTTTTCGAGATAATTCTCGCGCTTTAGGAAAGTCTCCTCTAAAACACATTAATAGAAGGCTCCTTATCATGTCCTTTTGAGAATTTATTGAATTATCATATAATTTGTCTAAGTCAATAACATCTCCACTTACAGAGCAAAGCTGTAACAAATCTATCGCACGCGAGAGTTTCCCTCCTGAGGTTTTGTAAAGAACTTCTATAACCTCGCGTTTAATTTTTAGGGATTCTTTTTGAGCAATGTCAAGTATGAGACTTTCAAAAGAGCTATAATTAACTGGTGAAACTAAAAATATTTGGCATCGACTCATTATTGGATCAATTATTTTTGAAATTTTAGTCGTAATCAGTATCATTCTACAATTAGTACCATAAATTTCCATTAATCTTCGAAAAGCTTGTTGATTAGATCCTAAATAATCAAAATTTTTTACAATTAGAATTTTAAACGGAACATCCCCTAACACTTTTAATTGAACAAACGGCTTAATTTTCACCTGTATAAATGCGGGAGTAGATATTGTTTTTCCTGCCAAACTTCCTAACCTACTAGTTGATATGTGTGCATCTGAGCGAGCTTGTTTCATTTCTTCGCTTGTTAACGGAACATTTGCGTAAACTAATTTAAAATTTGTATCATAATAACCCCCCAAGAATTCTCTCGAAAAAAGGCGCGCAATTGTTGTTTTTCCGATACTTTCGGCTCCTACGAATAGCAGGTGTGGAAAGTTTCTACTTTTAATATATTCCTTTAATCTTTCTTTAATGTTCTCTCTACCACATACATCATCTAAATCATTAGGTAAATATTTAACGCGCCATATAGGAATTTCTGAAAGCAAGCCCCTTTCCTCCCTTATTATAAAAATTATATGTCTATTTTGATATTTCTTATCAATTCACCAATCAAAGCAAGCAATTGAATTTTCGCATCTGCTCCTTGGCTAATTCTATAATCTATATCTCCGATAAATGCAACTAATTTGTGATAATTGCTAGATTCTATATTTAGACTACCTAACCTTTCCATTACTTGTCTTATGAAATTTCTACTGTCTAAATTTTCAATTGTAATAAAAATATTTCTCGCACCCTCAAAATTTTTAGATTGAAGCGTTTTAATTAACTTTTCTAACGTTGAATCATCCAAAAAACCGGAAATCTTTAAAATTTCGTTTAAATCTAAATTGTCTAACAACTCAAGTGCAACAGACATTTGTAAGGTATTAATAGCTTTTCTTAAATCGCCTTCTGAGACAAAAAATAACGCTTCATAAAATTCATTTACTTGAGTTTTGGGAATTTGTAATTTTTCTTGTTCTGAAATAAATGTTAATCGTTCTATTATTTTCTCCTTAGGTAATTTAGCAAACCTAAATACTGCACACCTTGAAATAATTGGATCGATTATTCTATTGATATAATTACATATTAATATAAATTTCACGCTACTTGATGCCTTTTCTATAATTCTCCTGAGTGCCTGCTGAACTTGTTTAGGTATATTATCCGCTTCGTCAAGAATAATAACTTTTAACGTATCATCCCCAACAACTAGATTTTGATTTACAAAGCCTTTAATTGCGTTTCTAACATAGTCCATTCTTACGGTGTCTGATGCGTTCAACTCTAAAACATTTGCAAAATAATTCTGTTTTTTAATCACATTTTTAGCAATAATTAATGCTGTGCTTGTTTTACCCGTGCCCGCAGGACCCGTAAAAATCATATGGGGCATATTACCGCTTTTTACGAAATCTTTTAAGTTATTAATAGCGATATTTTGGCTTACAATTTCGTTAAATGTCTGAGGTCTGTATTTTTCAACCCAAGGAATTTCTAAATCGATCAAGGCACAACTCATTCTTTATTTATGCTTTTAATCTTCAAGGCTTTCTTTCGAGAGATCTAGTTCCAAAACCTCGTATACTTTCTTAAAATGCATCTTTACGTAAAGATTAGCCGCTTCCTTCGCTTTTTCTTTAATATTTACTTTTATTTTTTCTACTTTTATCTTCTGTAAATGTTCAATAGCTTTTCTGACAAGTAATTCGCCTATGCCTTGCCCCCTGTATCCCTCTTTAAGAAACACTTGTTTAATATACCCCTCAGAAGCACCAAAAGGATCGATTCGCAACTCCGCGATTATCATGCCGATAACTTCGTTATCTTTATCTTCATCTATCGCTATCAATATACCATGTCTCTGTAAAGGATCATAAAGCCGTCTGCGGATGCCCCAATCAAACCGTTTGGGATCAAATTTGTCTCCAAATCTTGAAATCAATAATTTCATTAAAGCTTGTAAAGAATCAATTTGATCTGGTGTAGCATTTTCAATTCTAATATTATTCATAATAAATCAACGAGAAAATCATAATTATTAACAATCAATTATTAATTACTTTTTCAAAATTTATATTTTCTTGATTACAATTAATAAAAATCATGAAAGATATGTAATTTTATTCAATGAATTTATATTAATATTAATTTTTACAAAATAAGAAAAGTTAGCGAGCTGAAACGCCATCCCATGCTTTTACTTCAGGATCCTCATATCCGCACACAACACATTTTTGGTTTACTTCCCATGCTTCTAATGCGGGATGAACTCTCGTAAAAAGCGATCCACACTGCTGGCATACCAAATATTTAGCTCCACAGCCATCACACATCTTTAATTGCCCTTTCTCAACAAACCGAAATGTCCTCGACATCCAGTCGTCGTTAACTAATCGAAAGGTCTCTCCACCACATTGAATACAATGCTTTCCATCAAATTCTTCTCCCATATAATCACTTCAAATGTTTTTTAAGAATTTTAACTTCAAATATTTTAAATAATTAATAGAGTTTATAATTAAAAAATTAAAGTTTTTTACATTTAAAATTGCTTCGATAAATAGTATTTATATTAAAAGAGAAAAAAAAATAATATAAAATTACATTTCTAACTTTTTAACGGTTCCGCTTGTAGCTACTTCAGGATTAATTTTTTCCAATTCACCAATTAAATGAAAAACTTTATCGTCATTTAAAGCTTCTCCAAATTTTATCAGCATTTCTTTTGAACCAACAAATAAGCCTTTTCTTTTCATCGGTTTACCATCATCCTTTAGAGGATTAATTTCTAGGAATAGTAATGCTGGTCTAGTTTTAGTTGCAGGGACCTTTACTACAAAAACTCCAGGTACAGGAGCTTCCATTTTTTCCCAATCAGCTGCGGTTTTTAGATGTTTTCTTAACTGAGCTTCAATATCAGCCATATTCAATCACTTCTTTTTTAATTTAAAATTTATTTTTTATATTATATGTTACATGTAAGACATAGGATATATATTATTTTCTAATATAAAATTTATGATATATATTATTTGAAGGTTAAGGTCTTATTTGAGCAGACAAAAATCCCAAATTGATGAAATATCCTAAGAGAGACTCTATTTTTTTTCGTCGGATTACTTAGGGTCGATTTCCACTAAATATTTATATATACGTACGTGATATTTAATTGTATAGAAAAACGAAGAGTTTTTCCAATCAACTCGAAAATTTGGTGATTAAAATAAAGTTAATTTCAGTAAATTTACCAGAAAATTATTTAAAGGTTTTAGAAGTGCTCGTTTCAGAAGGTAAGTTTCCAAATCGAAGTGAAGCAATACGAGTCGGAATTAGGGACTTGATTAGGACGGAGTATCTTATAGAGCAGTCAGTGAGGAGTAGTATTAGTCCAAATTTAATAGAAACTGAGATTAAAAGTGAAATTTAGAAATTAAACTATATTCTTTTTTTCTTTTTTAAAATTTAATATTAGAAAGTGGATTATAAATTTATAAAGTAATTCAAAATGAGATTTTTTTTATTTTGACATTAATTCTTTTATTTTTTTCCTCCTTTCAGCTCGTCTAGCAGCAATTTTCACTCGAATATCGTCAATTTCCTCTTTTGGAGCCTCTACTTTCTGTTCTTGAACCGTTTTAATATCTAATTCATTTTTATAAGTGTTTACCTTATTTTCTATTAAGGATATATATTTAATACCAATTTTTGTCTCTTTTAGATTAAATACTGCTTCATTAAGTTCAGTGATAGCTCTCATAAAAAGGTTATTGGATAAAGAAATTTGAGCGTTATCTAAAGCGCGATAAGCTAATTCAAATTTGTTAATATTTTCACCCCTTTCGAGTTCACTTGTTGTAATAATGGGTACTTGACTGGCATTTTCTAAAACTTCAATTTGTTTATTCATTTGCTTTACTAATTTTTCTAGTTTCAATTTTTCTAATTTCTTAATTACTTTTTTTAACTTTAATATTCCTTCGTTATATTTAAGGTTTTTAATGATGTCGTTAGCTATGTCTAATTCTTTTTGAACAATTTCCTCCCGCCGTTTCTTCTTTTCTTCTTTCCTTATTACATCGAGTTCTTTTCGTTTTTTTTCTGCTTCTTTTAATAAAACTTCCAGCTCTTTTTTCTCTTCAACTTTTTTCTGTTGCATGGCTTTTAACTTTTCTGTTTGTTTCATTTCTTTTTTAAGTATAAATAGTAAATCGTTATTTATTCGACTAACTTCGTGTTGCCAATCAATTTGTTTAAATAGATTTCGTCCCAAAATATACTTTTCAAAAGCTTCTTCAAATTTCTTTTTATTTTTCAATTTAGTTCCTTCTTCTAAAAAGTGATAAGCATTTTCTGAAATTTCTTTCTCTCTTTCTTTTTCCTTCTGTATAGCTAAAAACTCTCGTCTCCTTTGATCTTGTTGCAGTTTTTGTAAATCCTTAGCTTTTATTATTTTATCTTCAATTTGAGCTTCAAGTTTTAATCTCTCTGCTTCTTGCCTTTCGGTAGCTTTTTGTACTTGTTCAATTCTTTCCTTTTTTAGCTTAATTACTTTAATAGATTCTTTTATCATTTTTTGACCTTCGGACCAATTGATCTCGGCAAAAATTTTCTCGCTCTCCTTATAGAATTTTACTGCTTTATCGAAATTCTTTTGTTTGAACTCTTTTTTTGCAAGATCCATAAAGTTAAAAGCTTGCTCTTTTTTGGATTCATATTCTAACGCATGTTTTCTTTTTAGTTCAAGGGCTTGAACTTTTTGTTTTAATAACTCTGCTTCTGCTTCTCTTGCTAACGATGTTTCGATTTTTCGTTTCTTTATTTCTTCTTCTTCTTTTGAGATCTTTTCTGTTT
>JAUWZT010000058.1 GCA_030615145.1 Promethearchaeota archaeon
GGTTTACCTGATATAGTTGGGAACTTTTTCAGGTTTACACTACCTACATCGGGTCTACCAAAAGGTAGAATACCTTCGTCAGGAACTCTGTTAGAAGACCTATTTATTGGTAGGCTAATAGAAGAGATTCCTTTAATATCTGGACTTTTAGGCGGTAGTAAATCAATCTCGTTAACGCTTAAATTCATTGAATCTTATGAGAAAGCGAATGAAATAGAAGTAAGCGAACAAGTCAAAAAATTTCGCAGTGAATTGCTAAATTTTGAAGATGAATTGCAAAACGCAATTGATACAGAAGATTCTACTAAATATAAAGAAGTCACTGAAAAAATAAGAAAAATTGCGGGAAACATGAATTTATCAAATTTATTTTTTGGTGGTTTCAAAACAAAAATAAATGATAACGATAATTTTGACGATTATAAAACCCATATTTTTGAAATAGTAGAAGGGACCTATAAAAACGGTTCAGTAGAATATAAAATAGATTCAGATGGTATTTTAACAGAAATAAAAATAAAAGAGGGATTAGTATGAGCTTCGAATTATTACAAAAAGAAATAATTGACGCAGGTTTATGTCAAGGCTGTGGTTTGTGTGTAGGTTATTGCAAGCATGTAGAAATGGAAACATTGCGTCCGATATTAAAAGATTATTGTATTTTAGAAAGAGAGGGACAAAAATGCGGAAAATGCTACGAGAATTGTCCTCAAGTAATACAGAAAAAATTCAAAGAAATGCAACCAAAAGGAATATATTCCTTAAGAAGTACAGACTCCGAAATTTTAGCTAGAGCTTCAAGTGGTGGCTTTGTCACCACGATCGCCAGGCATCTTTTAAAAGAAAAAGAACTATCTGAAATCGTTATGGTACAAAAAGTTAACGATTTACCAAAAGCAAGTGTAGTAACCGACCCTGATGACGTTATTCAAAAAGCTGGGGTTGTGTACGGACGATCAGGAGTTTTACAAAAATTAGTGGAGGTAACAGGAGAAAATTTCGAGCCTTTAGGAATTATTGGAGTTCCTTGTGAAATAAGAGGCGCTGCTGAACTTGAAGAAGAAATGAAAAGAGAAATCCTCAAAATGGGGTTATTTTGTAACTCAAGTATTCGAACTGAATATACTGATAGAGGATTAATTCAATCACCGTGTTCTGGGGGATGTCCTTCAGGAGTTGATGCTCGAGGTTATATTGCCTTAATCCGTGATGGACATTATTTAGAAGCTGTAGATTTAATACGTGAAAATAATCCTTTATCCTCTATTTGCGGAAGAATATGTACGCACGAATGTGAGCATGGATGCTCATTAATAGGATCAGATACCCCCGTCGCTATTCGAGAATTAAAGAAATTTGTTACCGAATATGAAATTGAACATGGTAAGGCTGTAAGTGCTAAAGACCACAAAAAACTAGGAAAGAAAGTTGCTATCATAGGTTCTGGACCAGCAGGTTTAACTGCGGGTTATTTTCTATCTCTTAAAGGGTATTCACCCACAATTTTCGAAAAAACGGATCAAACAGGTGGAATGTTAAGATTTGGAGTACCTCAATTCAGATTACCTAATTACATACTCGATTACGATGTAGAGACTATTAAAAATGCTGGAGTGGAAATTGAATTTAACAAACCGTTAGGTCCTGATATGACTATTGAAGATTTAAAAAACAACGGATTTGAAGCGATTTTTATAGCAACAGGCCAATATAAGCCTCTTACATTGCATCTTGAAGGTGAGGACCTACCAAATGTATTTGTTGCTATTAATTTTCTTATCGATAGGAAATATCGCGAATGGACAAAATTAGAAGAATTTAAGGGTAAAACCGTAGGTATTATAGGTGGAGGACCCGTAGCCGTTGATGCAGCTCAAACAGCTCTAAGATTGGGTGCTGAAAAAATATATCTTGTAGATATTATGTCTGAAAAAGATCTTGAACTTACGTTGAGAGAGATACCAGAAGAAGAATATAAATACATGGAGTACCATTTTAAAACTTCAACCTCTAAAATAACCAAAGGAAAAGGCGATGGATTGATATTAAATAGCTACAAAATTGAATGGGGAGAACCTAACGAGACTGGCAGACGACCGCTAAATAAAGTTGAAAACTCTGATTACGAAATTCCAATCGATGTTATTGTTATTGCTGTTGGACAAACCGTCGATTTCAATTTAATTGATATAGCTACAAATAACAAACTCAAAAAAGAACGGAACAAGATCGATATTAATCCTATAACATTTGAAACTAATATTCCAGGTGTTTTTGCTGGAGGGGATATTATCTCGAACTCAAAAGCCGTTGCTATTGCAGCAATTGCTCATGGAAAGGAAGCTGCTATCTCGATAGACCGTTATTTAAAGGGACAAGATCTTATAACTGGTCGTTTTAAAGAAGATAGAATGTTTTTCGCTGGACAAAAGAAACCACCAAAAGACTTTTCTTTAAAACCAGAATCGTTAGAAGAAGCTACAGAGAATATTCAATGGAACTTTGATGAAATCGATGCGATGTTTAACGAAGATATGGCGTTAGCGGAAGCGAAACGTTGCTTAAACTGTAATCACTACTGTTTATATTGTCAAGATTTTCCTGCAATCTATTCGGACTTTACAGCCGGCGAAGTAGGCTCTGAAGAGGGATTTACTACGGTTGTAGCATGGACGGATAGAGGAAAAGATATTATTGAAAACGCTATTAATAAAGGTTTGTTTGAAGAAGGAAGCGTTAACGAGGACGAGTTAAAGGAAGCAATCAATCTGAAGTCAAAAAGAGAATTAAAAATCCTAGATAAAACACCCAGACAAGAAGTCTTAAATTATATCATACGCTTAGGACCATCCACTATTAGTAAAATTGCTGAAATTTTAGATTTAGAAGCAAAAAAGGTGAGATACGAAGCCTTACGGTTAGTTCAATTAAACCAGATTGAGATGAAAGTTGAGCCTGGTATGGACGAGCCAATTTTTTCACCTATCTGTGAAGATTAATTAAAAATTCAAAAATAAAAAGAGGTAAAAACTATGAAATTTGACCAAGAATTAAATGTGTGTGGACTCGTATGTCCCGTACCTGCGTTGAAAACCAAAAAGCAACTCATGAGGATGCGACCAGGTACCGTATTAAAAGTAATAACAGACTATAAACCAGCATCTGAATCAGTTCCACGTGATTTAGCAAAAACTAAGCACAAGCACTTAGGAACTGATTTTCTCGACGATGATGAGCTATGGCACTTGTATTTTGAAGCAGTAAAATAATTTTTTTAATTTTTATTAATTTTTTATTTTTTTTATTGATTTAATGAATAACTGATTTCATTAAGACTAAACATAAACGTTTAGGGATCGATTTTACGAACTCAGTAAAATTCCGTTTATTTCTCACTATTTAAATATTAAAAAAACTAGATCAACTTATTAAATTGATATGAGTAGAGAATAATATTTGAAGATAATATCCTACGATGATAAAAATGGGAAGAATAAAATCTTTTATCCTTAAATTATCAGCTGATATAAAAAGTTTAGGTAACAAAGATATTGACTTTATTCAGATGCGTCTTCTAGTGTCAAATATAACTCCTGAATTTGAACAAAGTATTAAACAGAAAGTATCTCAAGGGATACTAAAAACTGAGATTCGGGAAGCAAGTATGGAAGATGTTGATAGTTTAATCAAGCTTCATGATCTCGCATGGCATTCGGCCCCAATGCCGTATAGACCTTTAGATAAAGAAAATATAGTTAAAATGCTCAAAGATGAAGATATAATCTTCCTAATCGCTAAAATTGAAGGAAAAGACAGTGGATTTGCCTTGATCTATTTTACAGGAACAGATAGAAAAATTAGTGTTATCGCGGGTTTGGGAATCCTTCCAGAATTGCAAAGAAAGGGATTAGGAACTATGTTAGGTTTAGCGAGCTGGGATTACTTTAAGAAGAAGGGAGTGAAAGAATTACGATGTAAGGTGTATAAAAACAATAAAACATCCTATAATTTCATACGGGGCCTCAACTTCGAGGAATATGATGAGGATTTCGTTCAATGGAAGCTTTTTTAGTTGTTAGAGCAAATTTTTTAATTTATTACTTTAAAGTTTTTAATGATGTTTTAATCATTTATCTTATGGAAAAAGATTCAGAACATTATGGAGATAAATTCCAACAAAAATCCAAATATGTTAGAAACAGAATGCCCCAACACGTTTTAGATTGGTCGAGAAAGCCGAAAACATATAAGACTTATCCGAACGCAATAAAACAAATCGAACTTCCAAAACCTGATTTTGAGAAAACGATTGATTTTTGGAGTGTTATAAAAAATCGGCACTCAACCAGAAAATTCACTAAAGAACCTTTAAATTTAATGGAACTCAGTTTATTCTTGTTTGGAATGTCGGGGTTAAACAGGATTTTTCCTCAATTTGCTTTTAGAACAGTACCATCGGCGGGTGGTTTGTATCCAGTCGAAATCTATCCCGTAATTAATAATGTTATTAACTTAGAAAAAGGAATATACCACTTTAATGTTAATAGCCATACACTCGAACTTTTAAAAGTAGGAGATTTTCGAAATAAAGTAACGGAAGGATGTCTTGGTCAAAATATGGCTTTTACTTCTGCTGTGAACTTTATTTGGACAGCAATTATTGAGCGATCTCAATGGAAATATTTGCAGAGGTGTTATAGATACATATATTTAGATGCAGGGCACATTGGACAGAATTTTTATCTGATTGCTGAAGCACTTGGTTTGGGAGCTTGTACGATTGGGGCACTATACGATGATGAATTAAACCATTTGCTTGAAATTGACGGAACTAACGAAACTACAATATATATTGGTGTAGTAGGAAAAATATAAAAAAAATTTTAATCATATGTTTTATCAATTATTTAAAAATTATACGTAATATCCCTCTCCTAAGAAAATCATCGAAATAGAATTGGATTATTAATATTTAACATGATATAAATAGAATGATGATTTCATTAAATAATATATTGGAGGTATAAATTTATGAATGAAACTAGCAAATTTTCAAAGATAACAGAGAGAATAAGCAAATTATTTCATAAAATATTCGAACCAAGTCATATTTTTTACACAATTACATTTTTTATTATAGTTATAATGATTTCTTTACTTGGTTTTATTGCAAATCCAATTGTTGGAAATGTGTTACTATTTATTGCTTCAACTTTCTCGTTAACATTTATATTTTTAACGATTTTTGGAGTAGTTCCAAATCTGAAATCTTATTTATTTTCACCCGATAAAAAATTTGATCGAAGGAAGATTCTTAGTTTAATAATCGCATTTGGAATTAGCACGGTTATTATTGCATTTTACTTTATTTTTACTTCTCTTCCAGAGTTCCCGATTCAATTCTTAAGATGGGATTATGTTCTTCCATATTTGTTTATTGTTATATATTTTGGTTGGAACGTTATTCAAATCTTTTTTATTAGAGCAGGATTTGAACAATATTCTATAAAAGTTGACAATTGGGTATTAAAAGATAAAGAAGACTTAAAACAGAATCAATTCTTAAGTTCAATATTTCTATTTTTAGCCTTAGCAGTGCCTATATTGATCCAAATAGGCACATATTTTGGATTTCTTGATTATTTTGAGGCTAATCCTGGTGATCCTTTTGATCCATTGTTATGGTTTAATGGTTGGAATATTGCTATGTTTGTAGTTATTGTTATTATATCTTGGCGTTTAATTACTATATACATTAAAAGCCAAAGAAATCAAACTCCAAACGTATTTTCCTCTATATTTTACATTTTAATTTGGATTATTATTTGGTATAGATCATTTAGTTTTATAAATTCGTTTAGAAGCGTAGCTCAAGCTGGTGGAATTGATTTTTTCAGAATATTAATGGATATTCTTTTAATGATCTTTACTACGATCATGGTTTTAAAGGGATTAGGAACAAAAGTTTCTAAGTTTAGAATTTTAAATGAAGACAATTTAGCTTTTTTACTTTTTGCTTTTACCATTTTATATATTGAAGGTCAAATTGTCATGATAACTGGAGCTGGTGTATTAACAGGATCTTTTACTGATAGAAATCAGATAAGTATGTTAAACAATTTTTTGATTTTAGCAGTGACTTTAGGCTTTTACTGGTGGTATTCTGAATACACTTTAGAAAGAAAAGGTCTAATTCTTAGGAAAGCCTTTAAACCAGAGGAAGTTGTCGTAGTTGTTAGAGATTTTAAAGAATATTTAATTAATAGCGGTGCTCTTGATGCAAATAAAATAAGTGATGGCGAATTTCAGAATTTTTTAGAAAGAGAGAAATTATATATAAAGAATTTAGAAAAAGATGACAAAGAGAAAGCTATCAAGGAGTAAGGTGTAACATAAGTAATTTTCTAAAAAATTTGGTATTATAAATTTGATGGATGAAATCGAAAAGATAACAATAAAAATTCGAAATACTTCAAATCCTCAAGAAATTAATAACATCTTAATTGAATTAAGCAAGAAACCGAACATTAAATTACTAGCTATAATAGATTATCTCTTGGATTCGCTTCCTATAACTATGTTGGAAAAAGTCAAATTGAATTTGATATTCCTCTTAGGTGGGATTGGCAACATATCTGTCTTGAATCAAAAATATTTAAATTTTTTAATCGAAAACTATTATAATTCAGATAGATGGGTTAGAAATGAAATTATTCAAGCCTTTCTACAAATTTTGCAATATCATGAATATAATAATGAGATATTGGAAATATTAAAATACGCATTAAACGAGGATTACACACCAATAAAAAAGGGTGCTTTAAATGCATTAATGCTTTTTAAAGGACTGCCTAAGATTGATTTAAAAACTCTTTTAAAGGTATTAGATTCAGATAATTCTGAGATTGTTGAAAAGGGAATAATAATATTGAAAAAATATATTCAAAATGGAAACGATTTATTTGGGCTATTGAATACTTCAAAAAATTATACAATTTTATGCAAGTCCATAATTAGAAATTTAATTATTGCGTATTTTGATTCAATAGATGAATTAGAATCATTTAGAGAAAAAATAAATTCATCAAAATGGGAAGATAATTATAAATATTTATGTAATACCGAAATTACCTCATTCAAAAACATTTTCATGAAAAAAGGTTAAAATTTTTTAAAAATTGATTCAACAAATATTCTCATAATTTTCTAAAACAGCATCAAGTTTCTCATTGGAATAAATTATCTCGTTAAAAATTTTGATTAAAGCCTTAATAATTTCCCTCGGGTTTCCCTTGGTATTTTCAAATATGTTTCTCAAGATTCTTTTATTTAAGGGAAAGTATGGATTTTGAAAAGCGTTAATAAAATCGCTAATCCCCATATTCTCGTAAAAATATCTCATACTTTCTTTATAGAATTCAAATATATCTTCCTCGTTAAAATCTAAAAGAAAGAGAGGGTCCTTTATTGAAAACAAAAGTTCCGCGTTCTGTTCTTGATATTTTTTTTTTATTTCTTCTAAAGAATCGATGGATTTCAGAGTTATAATTATGCGTAAACCCTCTATTTGCTGTAACTGAACGATTTTATCAAATACTTTTTCAGAAGCAATATCGTCTGGCGACTTATCAGCTCCGTACAACCAACTAGGATCATAGATTTCTTCAGCGGAATCGTCTTTTGGTTCCGTTATGGAAATGATTTTTTCAAAATCGTCAATAAACAAGATCGTTCCTGATTTAGAATTTTCAATTAATAACATTAACATCATAAATGCATTTTTACCTTTTCGAAGATCGTGCGATATATTTAAACTTGAAAGTTCCTTTGCATCCATAAGCTCCCCTAATAACCATCTTTCAGCTTCAATCTTTTTATAGGGATCTAATTGATGAGCGACAATCCCAGATATGATGTTAGTTAAGGTTTCCGTTTCCATATCTTTATATTTATTTGATAACAGTTTAAACGCAAAATTTTTTATTTTTTCAAGATCTGCTACATGGAAAAAACCAAATTTCCTTTCTAACGCGCCCCATTCGTCACATAATCGATTTATAATGAATTTTAAAGGAGCTAATTCTAAGTTTTCGATAAATTCAGAATAGATATTATAAAAAAACTTTTTATAGATATATTCTAAAGAAATATAAAAAGTATTATAACGATAAAGAGAATTCTTTAGAGCCCAATAAAGGTGCGTCTTTCCCCCCCCTACATCCCCTATGATAGGAAGGATAAAGTTTTTGTCTTCTTCGACAATTTTTTCAATTGTTTTAACTAAATTTTTTCTAGATTTAACCAGTCCTAATTCTTCCCTAATTTCACCAGTACAAACAAATTTTTTAAAAGGATTATTTCCCCATTTTAGCACACTGATTAACTTTTTCCTTTTATTTTCGTATAGAATCATGTTGGGTAAATTTCCTTTTATAGCTTTAGTTCTTCTATGCCTAAGATTATAATCCATTTGACATTTGTTAGTAATCTCTTCACAGTAGTTATTGGTTCGTAAGAAACTGATAAATTACTATTTTCATCTCTTCCAACTATTAAGCAATCATAGAAAACTGGATCACTTCTCTCATCAATTACTACTCTATCGGCCAATAAAATTCCATTTCCTACGAGAGCAACGGGGTTTCTAAGCATTTCTTCTTTAAAGAAATCTAAATGATTAATTTCATATTCAGAATCATCTAAATAAAGAGCTGCTGTATTAAGCTTATTTAAGGTATAAGGAAATGCGTCAGAGAATTGACCTTCATCGTAAACTTGCATAACATCCTCAGGAATAAGTATAGAGTATTCGATTGACGAGGTATCTTTAATGCTAAGTTCATCTATTTTTCGAGAGAAAGCGGACATTTTATTATAAATCAATTCGAATCCGACTTTAAATCCGTTGGATATAAAAATCCCTTCTGAGTTAGATAATTTTAAATTGTCAGAAAAAATAATAGAATCCTTATCGTCGTTGCATCGAGTAATTATAGACCCTACGAATTCACCTTCTTTCTTTATTCCATTTACGGAATCGTATAAAATATTGTCGTTAACATCGTTCATAATTATGTTTAAATTAACATCTCTTTTTCCAAATATCTAACTAAATGATCGTATATATATATATAATATTACTTAATTATTAAGTAGAATGGGTTCAATGAGTATATCCAACAAAATTTCTGAATTGTCTAAATTAGATTTGCTTAAAAGAGCAAAAGAACACATTTTTTCGACTGGGTTAAACGACGGTGCTTCAAAATTGTGCAGGGCAAACATGAAATATGGTTTAGCGCAATTTCAAGTTATTCAAGAGAAACATGGATTTGAACCTAAAGCTACGTTTATATCGTCTCCAGACGAAACTATCTCAAGAAACAACTTCCGTTGGAATTCGGGATTAGGATACGGCGGGAGATTAAATTGGGGGGATGGTAACGACAAGATAATATTTCTAAATGTAAAACCAAATTGTTGTGGGATACTAGTTGGAGGATTGGAAGAAATACCGGATCCTTACGATCTCATAAAAACGATAGATAAAGTAAAGAGCATAGAGTTATACGATAATGATGTTTTAATAAATTGGGATTATGGCGTATCTAATCACTTTATAAATTGTTTTGAAACCAAAATTCTCTCAGACATTGATTTGCCACCTTATATGTTCATGATTCACGGTTCAGCACCTGAATTTCGCGACGATAAATATGGAATAGGTTTATATATTGATGTTTCAAAAACATTAAAAGAACTTGCTATTGAAGAACAAACAAAATTAGGGAGGCAATATATTTTGTTAGATTCCGACGCAAAAGAATATATTGATTTCAACAAAAAAGCAATTAATTTTTCAAACAAAAAGCGAGAAATCATTGCAAATGAGTTATTCGGTAACCATTATGGGATAATATGCAATGCTTCTCACCAATTTTTAAAAGATTATAACAACATCTACTTAGGAAGTAATTGTACTGATGCAGATTGTGAGCTTGTTCCGACTAATATTTTTCCTACAGCATTAAGAGCTGATGTAGCGTGCTATCTATTTAAAGGAAAAAAGAGCTTTTCAGAAATAACTTTAAAGAATAACAATTTTTTAGAAAGAGCAGAAAATCTAGAGCTATTAGATCTTCTAACGAATGCTGACTTATTGCCCCACGGTGGAGGATACATGTTGCCCGATGTTAGCCGCGTACAAAAAGTTTTAGAGTATAAGGACCAGAGATATTTTGCTTGCGAATTAGTAAAAGATAGTAACAAATTAAAGATCGTTCGAAACGTTAAGGATTTACAGTTCGAATATAGAGGGCGAGATGTAATTCTAAAAACGCTTCAATTGGACCTTGGAGAAATAATAGCTCGATTAAACCCTGTATTCTCTTTAAAATTATAACTTATTCTATTTTTGCTCCAGGAGGAATGTTTTTATCAGGCGTTAGAACAGAAACGACATCCCCATCAACCGCAGCAAGTAACATTCCTTCGCTTAAAATTCCTCTTAATTTTCTAGGTTCTAAATTAGCTAATATTACAATCTTTTTACCTTTTAATTCTTCTGCTTTATATTGTTCTGCTAAACCGGCAACTAGAGTTCTCTTTTCGTCTCCTAAAGTGATAGACAATTTGTATAATTTATCTGCTTTAGGAACTTTTTCGACACTCTCTATAAGTGCCACTCTTATATCTAATTTTTTAAAATCATCATATGAAACCAATTCTTTATCACCTACCTTTGATTTTTGTTCTTTAAATCTCTGAAGTTTATCTTTAATTTCTTGAACATCGAGTTTTTGAAAAAGAGGTGCAGGTTTTTTAATTTTTAGCCCTTCTTTTACAGAGTTTTCGTTTATACTATCCCATTTCAAATTCTCTGAAATGTGAACATTTATGTACGACAAAATCTTTTCTGATGTTCCCGGAATAAATGGACTCAATAAAATACCAAACGCGTAAACAGCTTGAGCGCAGATATTGAAAACATGACCCGCAGCATTTTTATCCTTTTTGATCAAATGCCAAGGGGCTTTACTATTAAGATAAACATTCCCTTCCTTTCCAAAATTAACAATATCTCTCAAAGCTTTTCTTAACTTAAAATTACTTATACTATTTCCAATCTCAAAACTAATATTATTTAAAAGGTCGATGAACTTTTTGTCTGTATCATCGTACTCTAGCTTTTTTGGTATAATTCCATTGAATTGCTTATCAATAAAAGTTAAGGTTCTATGGATGAAATTTCCTATGTTATCGTTTAAAATTTTAATGTTATTATCAAATTCTGACCATAAAAACGATGTATCACTCGTCTCTGGACGATTGTATACTAAAGAAAAGCGCCAATAGTCTAGAGGGGCTAGTTTTAACGCTTCATCAATCCAGATTCCAATTCCTCTCGATTTAGAAAATTTATCGTTTTCATACATTAAGAACTCTGTAGAAGATACATTATAAGGAAGAGTTAATTTCTCGTCATCATTTTTGTTCTCATTGAAAGCTAATAGTAAACCAGGAAATACAATAAGATGAAAAATAATATTGTCTTTTCCAATAAAAAAGACTGTTTTCGTATTTGGATCGTTCCAGAAATATTCAAATTTACTTGGGTCTTTAACTAAATTATCAGCCCATTCTTTTACCGCAGAAACATAACCTAATACTGCTTCAAACCAAACGTATATGCTTTTATTATCAGCACCTTCAAAGGGAGCTGGAATCCCCCACTCTAAATCTCGAGTAATAGCTCTTTCTGGGATTCCTTCAGCTAGACTGTTTAAACACATTTGTCGCGCATTCTGAGGGATTATTTCGTTTTGGCTTATTAGATTTTCCAATTGATCGTGCAATTTAGGAAGATCCAAATACCAATGTTTTGTTTTACGGAGTACAGGGGTATTATCACATATTGCACAGCGAGGTTTTTTTAATTCTAACGGAGTTAATAATTTTTGACACTTATCACATTGATCGCCTCTTGCATTCTCATCTTCACAGTGAGGGCAAACTCCTTCAACAAATCGATCTGGAAGAAAAAAGTTATCATCCTCACAGTATAGCATTTCTAATTCCTTTTCAAATACATATCCATTTTTCTGAACTTCTAAGTAGAATTTTTGCACAAACTCGATATGAGTTGGGTTGTGAGTAATGGTATAGTTATCATAAGAGATTTGCCACTTTTCGAATAATTCTTTGATTATATTATGATATTTGATTGCTAAATCCTTGGTGGGAACGTTTTGTTGTTTAGCCGCTACAGCAACTGGCGTTCCGTAAGAATCAGAGCCCGATACAAATACTACCTCGTCACCCTTTAATCTAAAAAACCTAGCAAATACATCAGAGGACAAAACGCTTCCAATCATGTTCCCTAAATGGGGTATGCCATATACATAAGGCCATGCTGAAGTTATTATCCATTTATTTTTTTCAATATTGGACAATTCGTATTACCTCTTAATTTATAGTTAGGTTATAGTTAGTTATCGATTATTATTGTTATAACTATAATTAATTAAACTAATAATGATTGTTAAAGTAATTTATACTCTTATTTCAACTTTATGAGATTGAGATTAAAAAACTGAACGATACTTGTTCTCATAATATATTTTAAATAGCTTAGATATAAACTCAATTTAAAAAATTTTTCTTCTAATAGCTAATCTGTGCTCCACAATTTCTACAAGCTTTAATTTCATCGTTCATTTTATTTAAGCAAGGTTCGTGATAATAAGCTCCGCATTTTTCGCATTGAAATGCTTTATAATCTCCTAAAAAGATGCTGTGACAAAAAGTACAAGATACATCGATTTCATCGATTTGAGAGTCTGGAATTAATCTCATTCTTGTAGTGTTTATACCGCTTTCATCGATTAATTTTATTTTAGGCTCGTTTTCGGGCTTATCCTTGACTAACTTTAATGCTGATAATGGAAGTTCTAACAAGAAGAAACAGAAGGGGCACCTGAAAACCATTTCTTTGTATTCTGTTTTCTTAGCCCACATCGCTGTGCAAGAAAGATGCATTGGGCGCTCACACGATGGGCAGTACCTTCCTTCGCTAAAGAAATCCGCTCCTGTTATTGGGGCTTTTACTGAGTGACAAATTTGGCATTTTTCTTGACCCCTTTCCTTACTATTCATCATTAACCTAATATCTAACACGCTTGGTCTCCTTAGCGGTAAAGCGATATCGCTTATCAGAGGGGCTAACTCGTTTTTTTTATTTGGTCCATAATAGTCAGTCGTTGTTTTAATCTCTTTTTTCGACGCGAATGACCTTCCAGCATTTAATACCGCTTTTGAATTGTTAAAGAATCCAAATTTTCCGCCTGTAAGTCTTACAATCTTTTTTAAAATACTTTGAGAATAGTCTTCTGTTTTGCCTAATTGGCAAGCATCAATATATATCCCCAATCCTTTAGCAATATCAACTATTTTTTGAATTTTGTTGCTAAGCTTCAATTTATTGTCTGAAACAATAAAAATTCTATAGGTTTTTCCCCCTATTTTTCGCATTTCCCCTACTAAGATTTGTACTGAAAAAGCTAATCCTTCGTCTAGTATACCAATCCCAGAGATATGGATTTTCTTTAAAGAGTTAATTAATTTTTCTTCTTCGTGCGTAAAGGAACTCAGTTTCTTTATAGTTGCTCCAATAGAGAGCACTGCAATTCTATCTTTAGGATCGATGGTAAATTTCTCACTAATAAAGTTTTTAACGCTTTCTAAGGCGACAAAAAATCGATTAGGCTTAAAGTCTTTTCTTAACATAGATCGAGAAGAATCTATGAGCACAACGCAGTCTTCAATTTTTATATCGTGCAATTTTTTTTTTAGAAATATTCAATGAATTTAAAAGAATTAAAAAAAGTTAGTCTTAAATAGGTTTCTATTCTATACGGAATTTATCCCCATATTTATCCTCATATTCTTCTTCGTTTATTTCTTGCTTAAAAAGTTGTAAGCAAAAAGCGCAAACACCTTAATTGAATTGATAAAGTCTTGAATTTCTATATATTCGTTAATTGCGTGAGCAGTTCCCGCGCTACCAGGTCCAAACAAGATAGTCTGAGGGCAATATCCATTGTTACGTAAGTAACGTGCGTCAGCAGAAGCGGGTAAAAGAAAATAAAATGGTTTTTTTTCGTAAATTGTTTCAACAATATTATAAAATTCTTTTAAATCTTGAGATTTTTCCCATTGTTTCCAGTAGGATCCCTCTGAGGCGTTAAAGATTTCTAAAACAACACAAACATCTTTTGACGCACCAAGTATTTGATTTTTAACGATATATCCTAAGTCCTCTTCGATTAACTTCTTTAAGGCATTCAAGATCGGGTCAACTTTTTGTCCAGGTAAAAGTCTGAAATCGATTACAGCTTCGCATGAATCAGGAATTACATTTTCTTTAATACCTCCTTTTATCATCGTTAACGCTTTAGAGAATTTAACAAGAGATTGAATAACACTTTGTAACATAGGTTGGTCGTTAAAAATTCTTTCTAGAATCTCTTCGCTTGGAAATGCTACTCCAATCATTTTTTTAAGCTTGTCAATTTCTATAGGTGGTTCACTTTTAGGTACATACTCATCAATTCTATCTAAATTTTCAATAATTTCACTCATCATATATATTGCATTTTTACCCATTGAAGGCATTGACGCGTGGCCAGAAATACCATTTGTAGTTATTTTTACTTGAAGATGTCCTTTTTCCCCTAAAAATATTGCTTT
>JAUWZT010000066.1 GCA_030615145.1 Promethearchaeota archaeon
AATATTAAAAAATTGAACCAAATAAAAAAACTGGTTCTTATTTTTATTTTTATTTTTTTATTTCTTAGTATAATAATTGCTTTATCAATAGGTAGTGTACAAATTGAATTTTTCAAGATTTTAGCAATAATTCTAGATCAAATAGGATTCCCCATTGATCAAATTTGGACAAGTGGAGAACAAGTTATAATAATAGAATTAAGATTGCCGAGAGTCTTTATGTCCGTTGTTGTTGGAGCGATGTTAGCTGTTGCCGGTGTTGCAGCACAGGGACTGTTCAGAAATCCAATTGTAGATCCATATATTATTGGCATTGCTTCTGCTGCGGGGTGTGGTGTTTCTTTATGTGTTGTTTTAGGTTTTGCATCTTTACTTGGTTTATTTACTATTCCGTTAGTATCGTTCTTATTCGCAATGTTGGCTATTAGTATTATCTACAAGCTTTCACAAACAAGGTATCGCATGTCTATGACCGTGTTATTATTAGCAGGTATCGCATTTTCTTTCTTTTTTTCAGCATTTACCAGTTTTATTCTATATTTTTCTGAAGAAAAAGTACATTATATTCTATCTTATCTTATGGGAAGTTTTTGGGGTACTTCATGGGTTGAGCTATACATAGTATTCATTGTAATGGTTCCTGGAACGATTATATTATATTTTTATGGTCGAGATTTGAATACCATGGTTTTTGGAGATGATAACGCTCAATCTATCGGTGTTAATATCGAACAATCAAAACGAATAATTTTAATAATAATGACATTATTAACATCAACAGCGGTTGCATTTTGCGGTTCTATTGGTTTTGTTGGATTAATTATACCACATTTTATGCGTTTATTAGTAGGGAGTGATAATCGTAAATTAATTCCCTATTCTGCCGTTGGAGGGGGTCTATTATTATTATGGGCAGATATTTTGGCTCGCAATCTAATTTCTCCTCTTGAAATACCAGTTGGCATTTTTACGGCTTTATTAGGTGGTCCATTTTTTGTGTATTTAATTGTTCAAAAAAAGAAATCAGGTGAATTATTGTAAATAAAAATCTATACTTACTAAATTAATCAAATTGGATGTGGTTTATTGCCTATCAAATGTGAAAATATTAGTTTTAATTATTGGACAAAATTAGTTCTTGATGATATTTCCCTCCAATTTGGAAAAGGACACTTATATGGGATACTTGGACCAAATGGGAGCGGTAAAACAACATTATTAAAAGTATTATGTGGTATTTTGAAGGCAAAATATGGTCAGGTTGTAGTAGATGAATTTAATATAAAAGAAATGAAAATATCTGATATTGCCAAAAAAATCGCAGTCGTCGAACAGTCAGCTTCAATTGATTTTGATTATTCTGTTAAGGAAATTGTGAAAATGGGACGATTCACGCATATTGGAAGATTTTCAAAAGAAACCTCCGAAGAGAAAAAAATTGTTAATGAAATTTTAGAGCAATTTAACTTAACAGAATTAAAGAATCGGGGATTTAATACTCTAAGTGGAGGAGAACAACAAAAAGTAATTATTGCAAGGGCTATAGCTCAGCAAAGTAAAATACTTCTATTGGATGAGCCAACAACTCATCTTGATCTTAATTATCAAATCGAATTTATGGAAAGACTGAGAAAATATGTCAATGATGGGATTATTGTAATAATAGTAATTCATGATGTAAATTTGGCAACTCAATTTTGTGATAAAATTGTTCTACTAAAAGAAGGAAGAGTTATGGCATTTGGGAATCGCGAAGAAATTATAACTAGAAAAAATTTAAAATTAATTTATAACATAGATGTAATTGTTAGAAAAAATCCTTTTTCTAATTCTATATATATTATTCCTCATAAAATAGAATTTCCAACTTCTATGATAGATAATAACAATTTTAAAGCAAAAAAGATTCATGTAGTAGCAGGTGGAGGAGCAGCTTCGAAAATATTACCAAAACTGAATGATTGCGATGTATCGGTTGGCATCGTTAATGTTTTAGACGATGATTACATTCTTGCTAATGAATTAAATTACAAAATTATTTCAGAAGCTCCATTCTCCCCTATCACAAATAATTCAAGTGAAGAACTAAAAACTCTATTAGAAAAAAGTGATCTCATAATTTTAGCAAACATTCCATTTGGAATTACGAATTTAAAAAATTTAGAAATATTAAATGAAAGTGATAAAAAAATAATACTTTATGAAAGAAGTCCGATTGAAGATCGTGATTTTACTGAAGGTATTGCAACTACTATTTACAACAACCTAAAAAGTAAAATTAATGTAAAAACCATAAATAATTTACATGATCTGTTCAATTTTATTGAATCAATGGAGGAATGAAAATTTCATGGATCTTAGTAGAATAATTAACGAAAAAAAGAGAAAGTTAGCACACAACAGCCATGGTGGCGAAATTTATAAAATCGATACTTTATTCGATCTTAATTCATTATTAGATTTTAGTACAAATATCAATCCATTTTTTCCTCTAGACCTTTTTAAACGCGCATATTTGGATTCCATAGATCAAGTATCCAGATATCCCGATTCAAAATCAACTTTATTGAAAGAAGAACTAGTGAAATATTTCGAGAATAAAATAACAGCAGAAAATCTAATTATAGGTGCGGGTTCAGAAGAATTAATTTCGATTTTTTGTAGTATGTTTATCGATTCTGGTGATGAAGTAATAGTATACCAACCAACCTTTACTGAATACGCCTGGGCTATTCAAAAAAACGAAGGGACAATTATCAATGTTTACAGAAAACCAAAAAATAATTTTCAACTTGAATATGACCCTATAATTAGTCAAATTACTTCAAAAACTAAAATCATTTTTATATGTAATCCTAATAATCCTAATGGTTTACTTGATCCTTTTGAAAAATTGGAAAAAATTATAAAAACTGCTTCAGAAAATGATATTCTTGTATTTTTAGATGAAGCTTTTATCGAATTTACAGGTGAGTCGAATTCATTCGTAAATAAAATTGCGTTATTTGATAATTTATTTGTATGTCGAAGTTTTACAAAATTTTTTGGTATACCTGGACTTCGAATAGGGTTTGGAGTTAGCAATGCTAACATTATCAATTATATCAAAAATGGTCAAGTATTATGGCCTGTTAATTGTGTTGCTCAAAGGGTTGCCCAAGAAATCTTAAGATCAAAAAAATTTATTGATAAGTCTTTAAATTTCTTTTCCGAAGAATTAAAATTCGTTGTAAGTGAATTAAAAAAGATTAAAGGTTTAAAAGTCTATCCTACTAATACAAATTATATTTTAATTAATACAAGAAAAACAGGAGTTAAAGCGTCAATTATAAAGGAGTTATTGCTTAAAGAAAAGATTTTAATCAGAGATTGTTCAAATTACGAGGGATTAAATGGATATTATATTAGAATTTGTATTAAATCCAGAGAATTGAATTTAAAATTAATTTCTTCTTTAAAGAAAATTTTTCGCCCCCAAATGCATGAGAAAGGCCTGATTTTAATAAATAAAGCAATGAGGGAAAAAAAATCAACAAGCATAGATAAAAAATGTGATTATTACCCCTGCCATACTGGGTTGGAAGATTGTACTTTTTGTTATTGCCCTTTTTATCCTTGTTATCAGTCTGATACTGGTGGTTTTGAAAAAATTCATTCCAAGACTGGAGGCTTTATCTGGGCTTGTTCTTCTTGTATTTTTCCACATAAAAAAGAAAATGCGAAAATGATTCTTAATGGACTAATAGAATTAGGACAAGATTTTGAATCGATTAGTAAAGAAAAATTAATGAAGTTGCGAACGGATATTTTAAAACAGAATGGAACTAAAGATGAAATGTAAAGCATTAATGGTTCAAGGAACGACTTCATACGCGGGAAAATCTATGTTGGTTGCGGCATTATGTCGAATTTTTAGCGATATGGGTTATAAAGTCGCTCCCTTTAAATCACAAAATATGTCATTAAATTCTTTTGTTACTGAAGATGGAGCAGAAATTGCTCGGTCTCAAGTGGTACAAGCAATAGCCGCAAGAACCAAACCAATCGCTGAGCATAACCCTATCTTGTTAAAACCTAAAGGAGATCTCTCATCACAAATAATACTAATGGGAAAGCCATTTGCTGATTATCACGTAAAGAATTATTATTCTTATTTTATTCCACAATTAATTCCATCTATTAAAAAATCTTTATTAACATTACAAGAGAATAATGATATTATTATTATTGAAGGTGCTGGAAGTCCTGCAGAGATTAACCTGGCGGATACAGAAATTGCGAACATGTTCGTTGCAAAATTAATTAATGCACCAGTCATATTAGTTGCCGATATTGATCGTGGGGGGGTTTTTGCATCTATTTATGGTACAATTAAGTTATTAAAAACTGAAGAACAAAATTTGATTAAATTTTTCGTTATCAATAAATTTCGTGGAGATTTGAAGATTTTAAAACGGGGATTTGATCAATTTGAAGATTTAGTAGGAAAGAAATGTCTTGGTGTAATCCCGTATATTCAGAATTTAAAATTGCCTGCAGAGGATTCACTTTCTTTAGAAGAATCTGAAAGTATTGGAAATTTAGAAGTTAAAATTATTCGGCTACCACGAATATCAAACTTCACTGATTTTGAAGCGTTGAGTTGGGAACCAGAGGTCCACATATCATACGTGAATTCTCCTGAAGATCTATATCAAGCAGACCTTATTGTCATTCCTGGCACTAAAAATACAATAAGCGATTTAGAGTGGATGGAACAAAAAGGTTTTACATCTAAACTACATGAATTAAAGAAATTAGGATATTTAATAATGGGTATCTGTGGTGGATACCAAATTTTAGGAAAAAGTATTATTGATATGAATATTGAAGGTAATTCAATTGGTGAACATCAAGGTTTAGGTTTTTTACCAATCAGAACGGAATTCAAATCTTACGATAAAATAACAAGACAAATAAAAGCTGAAATTGTAGGCTTTCCTCCTTTCAACGGACAGCAGATCGATGGCTATGAAATTCACATGGGAAGAATAAATCCTGAATCAGACGCAATACCTTTATTGAAAATTAAAGATAATTCGAATCAATCTCAATCCACTTTTATCGGAGCAATTAATAAACAAAAAACAGTATTTGGTAGTTTAATTCATGGATTTTGGGATAATGATAAATTTAGGGAACAATTTATCGAATATTTATTATTGAGAAAAAATATAAAAAAGAAAACAAATAAAAAAATTAGATACAAAGAAATAATAGAAATGAATATTCAAAAGATAGCTAAAGTTGTTCAAGAAAGTCTTGATATTAAAGAAATTATGAAATTGCTAAGTATTTAGATTTGAGTGACTTAAATGGATTTTACTCTATATTCAGAATATTTTATCATTATTAATTGTCTGATACTTCTATTTTCCTTAATAATTGATATGATTATTGGTGACCCACATTTTAAAAATCATCCTGTAATGCATATTGGAAATCTAATTAATTGGTTGAAAACAAAATTAAGAACTGGTAAATCAAAATTAGACAAAATTTTAGGAATTTTGTTATTAATTCTTGTTATATTAATATTTTGCATACCTATATATCTTTTTCAGGTTATTATATGGTGGTTTTGGAATATTTGGACTATATCTGATTGGGTAATCCCTAATTTGATAAATCTCCTGACATTTTCTGCTTTAATGGGATTCGTATTAAAATGGACATTTGCGGTAAAAAATTTAGGTGATGTATCATTACCTATTGGTGAGGCGTTAAAACAACATAACTTGGAAAAAGCAAGAACAGAACTTTCGCTAATTGTTAGACGTGAAACGAAGGAACTTGAAAAAAAACATATTCTCTCTGCAACAGTAGAATGCATTGCTGAAAGTACAACTGATTCAGTAACAAGTGTATTTTGGTTTTATTTAATGGGTAATTTATTGGGCATAATAATTTTTACCTTTTTCCATAAAAATTTTTTATGGTTGTTCTTAGGAATCCCGTCTGCTTATATATTCCGTATTATCAACACTGCTGATAGTATTGTTGGGTATAAAGATTTAGAAAATATTAATATAGGTTGGTTTTCAGCAAAAATGGATGACTTTTCAAATTACATACCAACTCGCCTTACAGTTTTATTTATGTTATTTGCAGGAAAAATATTGAAATATAACGTTAAGAATGCTTGCATTGTCTTAAAATCAAATAAAAAGAAAACAGAGAGCGTCAATGCGGGTTGGACTATGAGTACAATGGCAGGATTATTAAATGTTCAATTAGAAAAAATTGGACATTATAAGTTAGGAATTCCTACACGAATACTTGAACCTTATGATATAAAATCTGCCTATAAATTATTCCAACTAACTGTAATTTTATTTATATTTGTCCTCTCAGCAATCACGTTTATTATCATTTTTATATTATTGTTATATTAATTGATGATTACTATAATATTCTAAAAAAATATTATGCAAATTGCAGCAATTATAATGGCGGGAGGTAAAGGTAGTCGATTCAATTTCAATAATATCGAATTACAATATCGAGAAAAATCATTGCTTCCACTAGGGGGTAGATTTTTAATTGAATATGTTATAGATGCATTATTAGCGTCTAAAAATATAAATAAACGGATTATTGCCGTTTCACCATTTACGCCTCATACAAAATCAATTATTGAAGCAATAAATCCTCCTATAGAATTAATTGAAACTCCTGGTGCGGGTTATCATTCTGATATAAAATTTATAATTCAAAAATTAAAGCTTGGAATTACGATGACAATCGCTGCAGATATTCCTTTAATTAAGCCAGAGATATTAGATGAGATTATCGATAAATATTTTATTTTAAAGAGACCAGCACTCTCTGTTATGGCTGATATTAAATTATTTGCTGAATATGGATTAACACCAACGATTATATTCCAATCAGATAATGGTCAAAAAAATATAATTCCATTAGGGATTAACATTATTGACGGTAATTCTATTGATCAACAAAATCTTGATCAAGCAATTCTTATTAGTGAATGGGTCGAATTAATATATAATATTAATACTGTTGATGATTATTTTCAATTGAAAAAATTTTTCATTAAAATGAAGAACCATTAAGAGAATGAATTATTGAAGTTTTAAAAATACATGAGAAATAAAATAATTTATCTCTAGAATTATTTAAAATACTCTAAGTTAATTAATTTTAAAACATAAAATCAAAATTAAAGCTAAAAAGTGCAGTGTGATAAGATTGAAATTTATAGACTTGTCAATTCCAATAATTAATCCAGAAGAGGAATTATTTGATCCGCCGTTTACACAACCCCGCATTGAGTATTCAGACCATGATGTGGGTGTAGAGCAAATGGGTTTTCTTTTTTCAAGATTAAAACCAGATCACTTGCCTGGTGGAAAGGGTTGGGCTGTAGAATCGATTATTTTGGGAACTCATAGTGGAACTCACATGGACGCTCCTTGGCATTTTGCCCCCGTTCAAGACAAAGAAATTGGAGAAAAAAAGGCTATGACAATTGACGAGTTTCCATTAGAATGGGGTATTGGACCGTTAATTGTCTTAGATTGTACGGATTACGAAGAAGGATACGTAATGACGCCCGAAGATATAGATAAAAAATTAGAAGATATAAATCATAATTTAAAAGAAGGCGACATTCTCTGCGTTCATACAAACGCTCCCAAACACTATGGTACAAAAGAATACATAAATCATGGCGTTGGAGTTGGTAAGGAAGCAACGCTACACATTATTCGTCAAGGCGTTCACGTAGTTGGAATTGATGCTTGGTCTTGGGACGCTCCTTTCACTCTCACAGCAAAAAAATGGAAAAAATCTGTAAGAGAGAAAAAACCAGCCACATCGATCATATGGGAAGGACATTTCGCGGGAATAGAATTAGGCTATTTTCAAATGGAAAAAATGATGAATTTAGATAAAGTACCTCCGGTTGGAGCTACAATATACTGTTTTCCAGTTAAAATTGCTAGAGCGAGTGCTGGTTGGGTTAGAGCTGTCGCTACTATTCCAGAGTAAATAATCAAAAATAATTTTAGCTCTACAGCCTTATTATAAGAATTTTCTCTTAGATTTTTTTTTATTTCTATAACATTTTTAAACCCTCTAAGCGATACCTATATTTAGTAACTTGAAATATTAGGTAGATATCGATAAGAATGGTTGATGATGAGAACGAGCAAAAAAAGAAGATATTAGAAGCTGAAGAATTTTATCAAAAAGGATTAGTCTATGGTAAGGAGTCTGATGCTGACAGAGCGATTGAGTGTTGGCTAAAGACTGTAGAGCTGAATCCCAATCACTTTGAAGGATGGTACAATTTGGGTAATGTTTATGACATAGGAAAGGGAGATTTAGAGCTAGCACTTGGGTGTTGGAATAAAGCGTTGGAACTCAAGCCAGATGATGTTGATGTGTTGTACAATATGGGCAACGCTTACAGAGAACATAAAGATTACAACAAGGCGATTGAGAGTTATAAAAAGGTAGTAGAATTAAATCCGGAGGATCACGAAGGCTGGAATAATATGGCTAATGCATATAGTGGAAAAGGTGAAATTAATCAAGCGATTGAGTGTTGGAAGAAAGCTCTGGAAATTAAACCCGATAAAGATGAAACTTGGTATAATTTAGGGATTACATATAAAGAATTAGGAGAATTTGATCTGGCGATCGACTGTTGCCAAAAAATCCTTGAGAAGTACCCAAACTCCTACGAAGTGAAACGTTTACTAAACGCAATTAATGAAGAAAAAGAAAGTGCTTAGTTTAGCGATAATTTTAATGGATACAAATGAGAAAAAAATAGAAATTTATTTTTTTTTATTCTTTAAATATGTCTTCTACTAATTTGTGATCGTCTTTGAAAAATATTAAGGCCCCGCTCCAGTCTGCTAACGCATCAGCGTACCTAGCTTCAAATCTATTGACGAGTTCTCTTAGATTTGAGCGTACTTCAGTAGTTTGTTTTCCTTTAATAAATAACGCTCCAAATATGCGCTTTCCATATTCGATAAGAATGGTTATATCGCCGTGATCTATAGTTTTTAATAATTCTTGAGATTTGGTAGTTTCCTTAATAAAAGATGTGATTGCCGAAAACATTCCAGAGACTATTCCAGGGTCGTGATTGTAATCTTCGGCGAAGTTATAATCGAAAATACCTCGTCCATCGTCATAAATAATGTATAAGCCTTGTTTTTCTACATTTTCATAGACATAACTAAATTCTTGCTTTAATACATCAATTAGGTTGTTGTTATATAGGTATTTCAGGGTAAAGTAAAACCTTTGTATCTCCTTTTCATCTGTAGGTTTAATCTCATCCAGAATTTTTTCAGTTTCTAAAGTAGCTAAAATGGATTTTACTTCCTCTCGCTCGTGACTTAAAACATCTAAATCAACATCTTCTCTCTTTGTAATTAAGTATCGTGCTTTCCCTTTCATATATTCGTTGTATGATAGGAATTCAGTTACAGTAGAGAAAATTACTTTCTCTAACTGGCGTTCGTCAATAACAATATTTTTAGCTCTAAAACTTTTTGGCATGTAAAAAACTATTAGGCTCCAGAAAATAATATTGAAGATATATTGAGTGGTTTGGTAAGGAATCGCGAGTATAGATAGAATTCCAATTAAATCCGCATTAAATCCAGCAGTTCTTAAAGTGTAGAAGTTAAAGCCAAAAATAGTTGTAAAACTTGACTGTCCCGTTATCCAATACAGATCTGGTGCGAAATCTATTATTCCATTACCTCCTAGAAATATAAATAGCGCAGATAGAACGATTAAAATAGGTAGAAAGGTTACAAAACTCAGAAACATGCTGTTCATATATTTCAAGCTGAGGTTTAAGAAGATTGAGGCAATAATTAATGAAACTGCGACTAATGCTATGAAATTGAAAAGAGTCATAAGGTCAAATCCTAGACTTTGGTATAAATAGACCGATCCGCTTATTGCGAAATTAGCAGAGTCAATTATGCTCGTAGGATCTTGAAAGATAAGGGAATATAAAGATCCAAAAACAAGATAGTTTAATACAAAAAATACAAAATACGCCAGGAAACTAAATACAATTCCATAGTAATAATTCGTAAAGCTCATCTTCCTTCTTTTTTCCTTTCTATTTTTCCACCAGTCAATTATTTTGATGAAGATCAGTAAAGAAATGGGTTCGAAGATTTTAAGAAACAAGATAAAGATAAATGAAGCCATGAGGAAATAAGCAAAAAAATATATGATTATTCCAAAAGAACTGATATCCTCAACAATGAATAAAATAATAGATAAAATGGATATTGGCGCTCCAACGGTGTATAAGCTTTTGTAGGTCTGTTGTCTGATATTCTCTCCGAAGAATCTTCCTCGCAATGCAATTTTAGAGCTATTTAGGAGTTCTAAGCTAAATATAAATACTGCAAGGTAAACAAATAAGATTTCTATGAACCAACCTAGAGCAGTTTCTCCAGTTGTAATTGACACAGATTCCAAACCTGAAATTTTGAGTAAAACTTGTAGTAAATACAGCGAAATTGGTAAAAGTACGACTAGCAACTTAAAAATATCTTTTTCTCTCGACCAATCGTTTTTAAATAAATCATTTCTAATTCGCTTGTATGGACTATCGATAATGTGATATGTCAATCCCTGTAATTTTTCTTCTTTCGAGCCTTTATCTTTTCTTAGTCGATTCCATACAAAAACAAAAGAAATAAACGGCGCCACGAAAAAGATAAACGGTAGCGTGACGAGAGGGTAATAAGCAAATAAAGCAATGAGAGAACCGATATGTGTTATTATATAACCAATCCCCAAACCAAGATTACCTTCCTCGCCAACTTGTAATTCTAATTCGATTGGAGTTGTTCCTAATTGAAAGATCATAGGAAGTACCCAATATACCAAATAGAAAATCATGATTCCTAGCATTACTCTAAAATATACTTTACCAGCAAATTTTTTCCGTATGAAAAAGTATGGTATCACTATTATAATAATTGGAATTGCGTTAAGCAAGAACAAAGCTACTATTTCGATAACGTTCATTTTTATTCTCTAACCTTTTTGAGTAAATTGAAATTATTTTTTAATATTAGTATGCAAATATTATTATAAAGAGTTTAGTTATTCTAATATTTTTAATTTTTGATATGATGACAGAAAATACAATTGGTATTATAGTTGACGATGATTTTGCTTCTAAACATATCCCACCGTATCCAAAACCGTCTTTTATTTCTTTTGAACATCCCTTTAGGATAAGATCTATTCTAAACCATTTAGAACGGAACGATATATTTAAAAATAATCGTATAATTAAGGTTGAGCCTAAAATTGTTACAGAATCTATTCTAGAGCTAGCCCATTCGAAATATCATATTGAAGCAATTAAACGCATCTCTAACATAGGAGGGGGTTTTCTTGACGAAGAGGTTTTTGTATCAGACGATACTTATGCTTTAGCTAAAAAAGCTGTTGGTGGAGCTATAGAAGCAATTGAAGGCGTAATAAATGGTAGGTTTAACCAGTCGTTTGCCTTAATAAGACCTCCAGGACACCACGCGTTCAGAGAGAAGGCGTCGGGACTCTGCATATTCAATAATATCGCAAACTCTATCCTTTATCTACGAAAACAATTGAAATTTAGTCAGAAAATTGCAATAATCGATATTGATAATCATTTCGGAGATGGTCTTGCGCAATTTTTCTACGATGATCCTTCAATTCTTTACTTTTCTATCCACGAATTTGATTTTACCGGAGGCGATTTAGGTATGGTTGACGAACTTGGAATAGACGAGGGAATTGGTAAAAACATTAATTTTCCCGTGCCAGCAGGCATAACAAATAACGATTTTATTTATTGTCTTGAATTGCTCGACCCAATAATTAAAGAGTTCAAGCCAGAACTTATCATTGTTGCTGCGGGCTTTGATATGTACTACGCGGACCCCATTGGAAACTGTTTATTGACTAGTATTGCATACAATAAATTTACTGAAAGATTGTTAAAAATTGCAGAAGAAGTATGTAAAGGAAAAATATCTTTCATATTAGAAGGAGGATACAATATAATAGGATTACCTTACTGTGTTCAAGCCGTTATCAAAGCTCTATTAAATGAAAAGTACGAGCCTCCAGAATTTGAGAAAAAATTCTCATTATCGGACGAATCTAAAAGAGAGGAACTAGAAAAAATCAAAACTTTTCTCACAGGTTTATTACAAACTCTATGGGACCAATAAACCGTTAAAAATAAAAATTTAAAAATAAAAAGAACTTTATACAAAATTCGCTAATTTTAGCGCGAAAGATTGAACTGTAAACAAGGCGTCCCTAGGCCCAGCTTGAGGGTTAATGTAGCAAATGAGCGCGCCCGTTCCACCAATTGGAATTGGTGCGATAATAATGTGTCCTTTACCCGTGATATTCGTACCTATCTTTCGCTCTTCAGTATTTTCAACAATCATGTATTTAATTCCTTGGAGCGAAATATTTGGTATTCCCCTTTGTCCAAGTTCAAATTTTGCTTTTAATAATTCATTAACCTTGTCTAGATCGCTGGAGATATCCCAATTCGTGGTTTGAGTAATTATAGATCCAGATTTATTAATAATAGCTACTCCAAAAATATTCTGTTCTGTATTTAGAAGTTCATCTATAATAGTTTCAATTTCAGTTGACATTATTTATTATTCCCAAAATTTTTATTATGATTTTATTATGTAACTAATACAAACAATTTATATAAAAAATTAATTTTTACTAAACGGTGAAAAATAGTTGGCTTTACGAATTTTTAAGAAGTCTATAATGATGGTTTTACGGGAGAAAAAGCAATTTACAGTTTTCTGTCTGATGTATACCATTTTAATATTTTGGACAAGTTATTCAATCGAATTGGTATTAAAGACACCAGGTTTAGGTTTTGCGAGCACAAGTTTCTTCATGGCTTTAGCCATAGGAATAATTTTATCCTTATTATATTCTTGGATAATAGTGAGACGTAATTCGAAAACTATAGCAACTTTGAAATGCATTGGATGGACGAATAAAGATATTAACACGTTAATTACAGGATTTATTCTATTCACAACATTTGTTGGCTTTTTTATCGTTATTGAGGTATTATTTCATTACGCTGCTTTTTTTGGGTACATTTACGCAACATACCCAGAAGAATTTGGAACGCCTTATTATATCGAGAATTTGCCTTTAGTGAGCCTTTTGCCGGTTTTTGTAACTTTCATAATTTTTCTATTTTTCCAAATTTTGGCGATTTTGTTAGCTAATAGAAAAATCTTGAAAGTGAGACCAATTATCGCATTAAAGAGGGTAGGTGTATAAGGAGGGAAAAAAATGCCTGTAGATAAAGATACTATGATCGAAGCTATTGATGTAAATAAAGAATATCGGCGAGCTGGTGCGATTATTCGCGCTTTAGCAGATATTAACCTTACAATTAAATCAGGAGAATTTATTTTAATTCAAGGTCCGACGGGTTGTGGTAAAAGTACGCTCCTCAATGTATTAAGTGGTATTGACTTACCAGATTCGGGAAAAATAATATTTGATGGGGAAAATATTGCTAGAGCGCAAGAAGCAAGACTTAGTAAACTAAGAAGACAAAAAATTGGTTTTGTCTTTCAAGATTTCAACTTAATTCCTACTTTAACTGCTATTGAAAATGTGGCGGCTTTATTGTGGCCCACAGTTTTAAGAGAGAAAGAAATCGAAAACCGAGCAATTGCAGCGCTAAGAGACGTCAATTTACTTGAAAGAAAAGATCATTATCCCGTAGAATTGTCTGGTGGTGAAAAACAGAGATGCGGTCTCGCAAGGGCTATTATCCATCGTCCAAGGGTAATTTTAGCTGATGAACCAACGGGTAATCTTGATCCTGAATCTGAGAAGCAAGTAATGGACCTCTTAAAGAAAATTAACAAGGATATGGAAACTACGATAATAGTAGTAACCCACAGGGGTTCCTTAGCTTCTTACGCTAATAAAATCGTTAAAATGGATAAAGGGGCAATTATCAACATTAAATAAAAATCTTTTATTTAAAACTTTTTTCTTTAAATTTTTTTTTATATACATGATAACTCTAAGATAGCTTAATTATTCAATAAATCTAAGTTGTTTTTAAATAAAAATTACAAATTATTCTATTCGGATTTCTAGCAAGATAGTATCAACAAAAAC
>JAUWZT010000185.1 GCA_030615145.1 Promethearchaeota archaeon
GCTCAGGAGGCGAGAATTTGGTGCGGTATGCTTGTGTGATAAATGATCTTCGTAGCGCTGCGGGTCGAACGGGTATGGGAGCCGTCATGGGTTCTAAAAACCTTAAAGCCGTAGTTGTAAGAGGTAATAAGAGACCTAAAGTGGCTAACAAGGAAAAATTAAGAGAAATAAGGAATTCTTTTAGTAATGACTACTTGAAATATTATAAAGATTATTTCTCACATGGAACTGGTGGAGGTGTAATGGAAATGTTTGCCTCTATGGGGAACCTTCCGACTCGCAATTTTAAAGCAGGAGGAATTGGTAGTGCTAAGAATCTAGACCCACAAATTAACGAAGAAGAAATTAATCTAAAAATGGAAACTTGTTTTGCGTGTCCAATTAAATGCAAAAAGGTCGTACAAATTAAAGAACCGTGGGTCGTAGATCCAGAATATGGCGGTCCAGAATACGAGACACTAGCTGCTTTCGGCTCTAATTGCGGAATTTATGACCTTAAAGCAGTGTGTAAGGCTAATGAACTTTGTAATAAGTACTCAATTGATACGATCTCTACTGGTATGAGCATTTCTTTTGCCATGGAGTGCTTCGAAAATAACATATTAAATGAGTTCGATACTGGAGGGATAATTTTAAAGTTTGGTAATTCCAAAGCCATGATTCAAATGATTGAAAAAATTGCTAAGCGAGAAGGTTTAGGAGATATTTTGGCTGAGGGCGTAAAAAGAGCCGCTGAAAAAATTCAAAACGGAGCGCAAAAATTCGCCATCCATGTGAAGGGTCAAGAACTTCCGATGCACGAACCACGCTTTAAGCAAGGAATGGGACTAGGATACGCGATTTCACCAACAGGGGCAGAACACATGCATAATCTCCACGATACAGTTATTGCAAATGAAGGCTCGATTGCTAATTTTAATACATTTGGAATTTTTACACCACTCCGACTTAATGATTTGAGCGCAAAAAAGGTTCGAGCCTTAATATATCATATGAATTGGTGTGCTTTAGGTAATGCTCTCGTAATGTGCTATTTTGTGCCGTGGAGTCCATTTGAGCTAACAGAAGTAGTTAGAGCATTTACTGGTTGGAATTCCTCAACTTTCGAATTGATGAAAGTAGGCGAGCGAATAATGAATATGACTCGAATTTTTAACTTAAGAGAAGGCTTTACGAGTGATGACGATCGTTTACCGGATAGATTTTTCCAACCTCACACTTCAGGAGTTCTAGCTGAAACAGCTATCGATTTAGAGAATTTTAGTGAAGCCAAAAAAATCTACTACGAAATGATGGGCTGGAACAAAAATGGCGTTCCTTCAAAAATAAAATTGGATGAACTCGATATTAGTTGGGCCAATAGTTATTGAAGAATCAAAACATAAAATCTTTTCTACTTTCTAATTTTTAAAATGAAATTTATCTTAATTGTATGTATAATCATTAAGAAAAAAACCTAAAATTATACTAATATATAAATAAAAGAATCTTCACTTCACTATTAGAAGAGTAATCACCAAATTTAGAGATTATAAAAAAATTTGTTCTTATAGGCGGAGGAATACGAATGATTTCCGACGATAACAAGCGCCAAAATGCTAAGACTCAATTTCAAATATTTATGGAAATTGTTAACGATTTGGTGATGATTATTGATCAAACAGAAGATTTCAAAATTGAGCTAATTAACAATTGCCCGTTATTGGAAAAATTAGGGTATGCTGAAAGCGATTTAGTCGGAAATTCTTTCCTAAAAATACTATTTTCGGAAGATAAAAAAAAAGCAGTAAAATTTTTAAAAAAGGGGATCGACACTTTTGGTAATTTTCAAGAAATAAAGTTATTTTCAACTAAGGATGAAATAATTTGGGCGGAAATAAAAGCAAGAAAATTTACGGACGAGGATAAAAACGAGAAAATCTTAATTATTTTGAAAGATATTTCAAAACAAAAAAAAATTGAAGTAAATTTAAGAGAAACTGAAGATAGATTTAAAAAAATAACAGAAACTATCCCAGAAATACGCTTTTGGAAATTATTTAATCCTAAAAAATATGAGGAAGCTTTGCAGAGCAGCTATGAAATGCTACAGATGGTAATAGAAAATATCCCACAATATATTATATGGAAGGATATTGATCTGAGTTATCTTGGATGTAACGATAATTACGCAAAATTAATTGGGATTGAACACCCTGAAAACATTATAGGTAAAACTGACGAAGAATTGCTTTTAGATAAGAATCAAATACAATTTAACAAAGAACAAGAAAGGAAAGTTATTGAATCTAATAAAGCTGTTTTTCATACTGATGAATCTTGGATCCTCAGAAACGGAGAAAAGATTTGGATAGACATAAATAGAATTCCTTTGTTAAACTCTGATGGAAATGTTGCAGGACTTTTAATTACCTTTGAAGATATTACCGAACGGAAGAACGCTGAAGAGAATTTGCGTAAACAACATGAGAAATTAGAACGAATTATGGAAACCTCTCCCGCGGGGATCTTATCTGTTGGTAAAAACGGCCATATCATATATGTTAATTCTCAAGCCGAAAAAGTCTTACATTATCCTAAAGAAGAATTATTAAAAAAAACATTTATTACCACTAAATTTAAATTTTTAGACTCAGAAGGCAAACTTATTCCTAAGAATGAGCTACCTTTTCAGATTATTAAGAAAACGAAAAAACCAATATTTGATTATCATGCAACTTTTAAGTCATTTACGAATGGAAATATTCTACTTTCTATCAATGGTACGCCTTTATTAAAGAATAACGGAGAAATCGAGAATATAATTTTTACAGTAGAGGATATTACTGAAAAAGAATTAGCTGAAAAAATGATTAAAGCCTCAGAAGAAAAATATAAGGACTTATTAGAGACCTCAACAATTGGTATTTTAGAAATAGAACTGGAAAACAATAGCGTTTCTTACATTAATCCAAAATTATTAGAATTTATTGGGTATCAAGATGTTGACTATGTCAACAAAAAATTGATGGATGAAATAATTCATCCAGACGATCTGCTAAAATTGTTAAATTCAGAAGAAGGAAAGGATATCGAATTTAGAATTGTGACCAATAAAGGAAAAGAAAAATGGTTACAAGGAAAAAGATTAAATCAATACGATGATAAAGACAATCTAATTAGCTTTAGATTATGGTTAGAAGATGTCACTGACAAAAAAATGTACGAAGAATTGATTTTAGAGTTAAATATTAATTTTTTAAACTACACAACGGACATTCAACAAAATATTGAATTATTGCTAAAAACTTGCTTAAAACAACTTAATGGTGACATTGTATTATACATCACTAAAAGCGATCATGAAGAAAAAGAGCAATATAGGGTAATGAGTAGTAAAGGGGACATCACAATGTATACTTCGGAAGAATTTACGAGCAATTTGTTTATAAGTGAATTATTTAAAGAAAATCACGACTTTACTCAGGAATTCTTTGACATCCATAAAACGAAGTATGCCAAATCTGATCGTTATATAATTGAAAACGGTATCGAAGCTTGTTATGGTAAATTAATCCTATCTGGAAATGATTTAAATAGTTTACTCTGCGTTTTATTTCAACAAAATCCAACTATTACCAATCAAAATAAATTAGTGCTATTTTTAATATGCGATGCTCTCGAAATAGAGCAAAGAAGGTGGGAATCTCAACAACATTTGGAAGAACAAAACCGAATGTTAAGCGAAATAAATAAATTAAAAAGCGATTTGTTTTCAAGAACTTCGCACGAATTAAAAACGCCTTTAATTTCTATTAAAGGATTCACCGAATTATTGTTAAAACTACACTCAAATAAGTTGGACAGCGATGTTATTTCGATTTTAGAAGAAATCAAGAGCGGTAGTAAGCGTCTTGAGGATTACATTAACGCACTTGTCGAAAGTTCCCAATTAGATCAAGGGTTGTTGAAATTAAAAAAAAAAAGAGAGAATCTTACATTTTTAATCAAATATTGCATTAAGCAATTACAAGGTATGGCCAAATTAAGAGAACAGAAGGTTAAACTAAACATAAAGAATAATATATATACAAATTTTGATAAAGAGAAAATTTACGAAGTTATCACCAATTTATTGATAAATGCAATAAAGTACACGCCTATTGGTGGGACTATTACAATTGATTCTCATCAAAAAAACAATCACTATATAATTTCGATAAATGACACCGGCATTGGATTAACTAAAAAAGAAATAGCGCAACTTTTCACGCAGTTTGGTAAAATTGAAAGATACGGCCAGGGATGGGACGTAGGCATCGAAGGGACAGGATTAGGATTATATATTTCGAAAGAATTAATTAACCTTCACGACGGGATAATATGGGTCGAATCAGAAGGTCGGAATAAAGGTTCTACCTTTTATTTTTCTTTACCAATAGAAAAAAATTAAACTATTGGACTCCATATTTTTTATTAACAGCCCCTTTCTTACTTTATTAAATAGAGTTGAGAAAAACATAATATTGTTTTTATCAAAAAACTATAGGTGGTACACATAAGTAACAATAGTAAAGAAAAGGGATTTGAAAAATTAGATGTAGTAAAAAAATATTTCCAAAAGATATTCACTGTAATGTCTAAAGATGTTAGAGAACAACTGATGGATTTAAACCTATCAAAAGGCGAATTAAAAGAAGTAAAAAAAGAATTAGTTTTCTTACCTGATGAAAAACAGAAAGAATACTTAAACGAATTATCTAAGAAAAAATAAAGCTGAATAAATTGACAAAAAACAAAGAAAAAGTAAAAATCATAAGAACGCGAAGTTTTTTTCCTTTTTAAGTCTTCTTTTAAGTTGTTCTAAAGTTTTATCTTTTTCTTCGATAATTTTCTTATGATTTATTCCACTTAAAAAACATTTAGATATTGCAATTAATTAATACTCTCATTTTAATTACCAAATTCAATAACAAATTTTTTATTAAAAAGTTCTTTTCACTTCTTAATATTATAAATTAAAATTGTTTGATCAAACAATCAAAAAAGTAAAATCTGTACTTTTTTACTCAATTACTAATCAAATTTAAAACTATAAAAGAGACTTGTATTTATAATGAGCGATAATATAGAAAAATATATCAAGCGCAAGGTTTATAAAGGCACGAGCTCTAAAATTGCTCAAAAATTTGTTGACGCAGGATTAGAAAAGTTAAGAGCTTGTATTAATTGTGGAACTTGCACAGGTTCGTGCCCATCTGGGCGGCGCACAGCCTATCGAACGCGTTCCGCTCTCAGACGCGCTTTAACAGGAGATGAGTCGGTATTAAGTGATATTGACATCTGGCTTTGTAGTACTTGTTATTACTGCTATGAGCGATGCCCACGAGACATACCTGTAACCGATATGATTATAAAACTTAGAAACATTGCTGTTGAAGAAGGGTATATTTTAGACTCTCACTTTGGTTTGGCTAGTAATGTTTTTTATGAAACTGGTCATGGTGTACCTGCTAATGGTGAAAACAACAAAAAATGGAGAGATTTACGTGAATCTTATGGATTACCACCACTACCTCCCACAGTTCATTCCTATCCAGAAGCCGTGAAAGAATGTCAAACTTTAATGAAAGAAGTTGGTTTCAGAGCTTTACTGGATAATGCACAAAAATTAAAGGAGAAACGAAAGTTAGCAGAAGAAAAAAAAGAAGACGAAAAGGAGGGTAAATAAAGTGAGCGAACAAAAAGATTGGAGATACGCTTTTTTTTTAGGATGCGTTATTCCAAATAGATATCCAATGATAGAACGTAGCATACGCGATGTTTTCGAAGAGCTAGGAGCAGAACTATTGGACATGCCTGGAGCGTCGTGCTGTCCAGCCCCAGGAGTATTTAGGGGGTTTCATATTCCTACTTGGCTCGTTATTGCGGCTCGTAATATAGCAATAGCTGAAGAGATGGGTGTTAGTACCATGACAGGGTGTAATGGATGTTACGGTACGCTACGCGATGCTTGGTGGGACTTAGAACATGACCGTGAAGAAAAAAAACACGTAAACAAACTCCTTGCTAAAATAGGGAAAGAATATAAAGGTAATTTTGAGCCAAAACACGTCATTCAAGCTTTATACTTAGATATGGGGAAAGAATACATCAGAGGTTTTATTAAGCACAAATTTAAGGATTTAAAAGTTGCAGTGCATTACGGATGTCATATCGTTAAACCTAGCGATAAGCGTCCATGGGATGGAGAATACGAGAATCCCACTTTCCTTGACGAGATAGTTGAGCTTACTGGGGCAACTAGTATTGAATATAAGGAAAAGTTCATGTGCTGTGGTGCTGGTGGAGCCGTCAGAACAGCCGTAAAAGAAGTCGCTGCTGATTTTACGCGTGAAAAATTAGTTAATATGCGAGAGGCAGGCGCAGATATCATTTTGAACGTCTGTCCCTTCTGCCACCTTCAATTAGACCTCGGACAGCTCGAAGTTAACAATTTCTATAAAGATATAATTGGAGAACAATTCCATATTCCTGTAATTTATATTACGCAGTTGCTAGGCGTCGCCATGGGAATGGATCCTAGTAGACTTGGACTCATAAAGAACCACGATTTAAAAGGCGTGAGCCCATTTATTTCCATACAGCCCTTTTTAGATATGGTAAAGGAGCAATTAATTTAGGAGGAATGAAAAATGACGGAAAGTGAAAAGAAAATAAAAGTTACAAGAAAAACGAGACCTAAAATCGGAGTTTATGTATGCCATTGCGGTATTAATATTGCTGGCGTGGTTGATGTATACGCACTTAAGGACTACGCATTAAGTCTTCCCGATGTGGTGTTAGCACGCGAATATAAATTTATGTGTTCAGATAACGGTCAAAATATTATTAAAGAGGATATTGAAGCGGGTTTAATCAATCGTGTAGTTGTTGCTGCATGTTCCCCTAGAATGCACGAACCAACGTTTAGGTTAGTCTGCAAGGAAACTGGGTTGAATCAATTTTTATTTGAAATGGCAAACATACGTGAACACGCTACTTGGGTAAACATGAATGACTCTGAAGGTGCCTATATAATTGCTCAAGACCATATCAGAATGGCAGTTGCGAAAGCAAGGGTGTTATTACCTTTAGAAGTTCAAAAAGTAAGTGTAGAACCTTCATGCTTAATTATTGGAGCGGGAATCGCTGGAATGAATTCTGCTATAGACTTAGCCAAAGAAGGATATAAAGTTTATCTTGTCGAAAGAACTCCGACTATTGGTGGCCACATGGCCCAACTTGATAAAACATTCCCAACAATGGACTGTTCGGCTTGTATCATCACCCCACGGATGGTTGATGTTGCCCGAGAAAAAAATAT
>JAUWZT010000207.1 GCA_030615145.1 Promethearchaeota archaeon
TTTTCGCCATATCAAAAGCTTCTTTGCTAGAAACGGCTCGCTTATAGTTTAAGTCTAATTTACTCCCCGCCATAATTACAGGTAACTGTTTATCTTGAGCTCCAATGAATCCTTTTTTAAAAACTTCCATCCAATCGGGAAAATTTTTCAAACTGCTAAATCTTGTGATATCATACATAAATATTCCACCAGAAGCACCAACTACATAACTAGGCAAAAGAAATCTGAATCTTTCCTCTCCAGCAAAATCCCATATTTGAAGGCTAACTTTCATGCCGTTTACTTCTAACTTTTTGACATGAAAATCTACACCAATAGTTATTGTTTGGCCAGATTTAAACACTCCGGTAAGATATCTACCTATTAAAGTAGTTTTTCCCACTCCACCATCTCCAAAAAGACAGATCTTAAACATTACATCGCTTTCAACCATTTTTCCCCGCACACTCGCCTGATTTTGGTCGTTTTAATACATACTTGAAGTAAAAATAAACAAAATTTACCATTTTATTTTATTCTTACCGTTTTTTAAAAAGTTAAAAGTTTAAGTTATAATAATAATAAAATTTTCTTTTTAAAAATTATTGTTTCCGATAAATGTTTTACTAAAACAAAAATATGTATTGTTTTTTGTTTTCTGTTTTCTGTTTTCTGTAATTGCGGCTTTTTTCAATTAAAAGTAATATTTTAATTTTGTAGTTAATTTTTAAATATAGGGGATATAATGTCAACGAAAATAAGCATTGTAAACGTAAACGATTACGAGAGCATCCCAGATGCTATAGTAGCAGCTATAAAGATGATTGAAAAAGATTTTCTTTTCGACATTCATAATTGTAAGAACATTCTATTAAAACCTAACCTATTGAGAGCATCTAAAGATGCTTGTACTCAGCCTGTTTTCGTAGAAGGCGTGATTAAATATCTAAAAGAAATTGGAGTGGCAATGGAGAATGTTAGTATAGGAGATTCTCCCGGACAAATAAAAATTTCTGCAGAACAAATTGCTAAAAAAATAAGTTTACTTGAGGTTTGTGAAAAAGCAAGCATAAAATTCATTAACTTTGAGCATGATATCCCCGTTCACGAAGTTATCGAAGGAGCATTAAGATTAAAAGATTATTACGTATCAAATCCTGTATATGAATGTGACTTATTAATAAATTTACCTAAGTTAAAAACTCACGGAGAAGCCACCATAACGGGAGCTATAAAAAATTATTGGGGGATAATTCCCGGAGGGTTAAAAGCAAAATACCATCTATTAGGTAGAAACCCAGATCAATTTGGGGAAGCCTTAGCAGACAACTTTTCTTGGATTTTTAAAAATAAACCAAATCGTTTAGTTATTTATGATCTGCACAGAGTTATGCAAGGAACAATGGGTCCCGTCTCTGGTGATATGAAAAACTGGAATCTAATTCTGGTAGGAACAGATGAATTAGCATTAGATGTTGTAGCATTAGAAATAGGTGAACTTGATGGACTTAAATACGTTCCTCATTTGAAAAATGCATTTGAAAGAGGGCTCGGTGAAGGAAATCTTGATAATATTGAAATTGTTGGATTATCGTTAGAAGAAGCTAAAAGCATAACTCCAAAATTTAAAGTTCCTGGGAAATTTATGACTAAGCTCGCTAGTTTTATAACTAGAAGTATAGTTTATAAAGTAAATAAAAAAATTCCAATATTAAAAAAAAAAATATGCATACAATGTGGTCAATGTTTCGAAGTGTGCCCCGCAAACGCAATAGATTTTGAAAGTGGAGAGTATCCCAAGTTTTTGAGAAAAATATGTATCTCATGTCTTTGTTGTATGGAAATGTGTCCTCAACAAGCAATTAAAACTAAACTTCGAGGATTTGGTGGGCTGTTTCATTCGTATTAATTGTTTTCTTTATTATACAACATCGCATAGTTTTGTAAAAATAAATAATTTGAAAGTTTTGTATTAACAATTGAGTTTATTTGGATAAATTCATTTGGGGCATGAGCAAAACCTCCAATTCCTAAACCACCAACGACAAAATCTATCGCTAACTCCTTCTGTATCTTGCTTAATGGAGCAGCAGCGGCACTAATTGGCCAAATATGGGTTGGTATGCCTAACATATCAAAACTTTTTATAAGGCTTTTTACTAAAATTGAATCGAGTTTAACTTTAGATCGTTCGTAACCAATATTTTTAATTAATTCAATTTGAGATTTTGAATAACTTGCTAAATCAGTTACATTTTTTCTAATTTCTTTATATATATCGTTGATAGAGACGTTGTGGGCAAACCTTATATCGATGTTACATTCTGCGTTGTTCGCAACCATGTTTTTTACTCCATCTTCTAAGTAACCCGATTTTAGGGTGGAGATATTAAAAGTTGGATTGAATAAATAGTTAACAAAAGATTTTTTTGTATCATCTTCTAATGTTTGCGTAATTCCGGCTTTATTTTTAATATTTTCAAGATCAATTTTTTTCATTAAATCTTTAATCATGGATTGCTCGTTAGAGGTCATATGGTAAGGATTACATAAAGAATCAATTTTAAAGTTGTCTTTTGAATAAATGGTACTAAGTAAAGAAATCAAATCAAGCGCAGGATTAGGTACCATCGAACTAAAAGCAGAATGTGTTTCCTCATTTGTAGATGTGACTTTTACGGTTAGCGACAAAATACCTTTGTAACCAAGCTTTAGAACAGAATTACCATTTAAATCTTGCTTCATTGAAGGATAATACGCACCTAAACAAGAGTTAAATAAATTCTTTCTGTTTTCAAGCAATTTTAACAAAGTAGGCGAGCCTAATTCTTCTTCCCCATCGAATAGTAATAGTAGAGAAATTGGAAGCTTTTTTTCTTCTTTCAATATTTTTACTACGTTTAGGAAGCATAACAAAGGAGTCTTTGAATTATAAGCACCTCTTGCAATTAAGCAATTACCTAATCCATCCAAGGGTTTGGGTAATTGCGTTACTTCAGCACCAAAAGGATTACTAATCCATTTATTTTCTTTATTTACAGGTTGCGTATCGTACATCATGTAAATTAATAAAGGACCCTTGATCTTTCCTTTGACCTTAGCTAACAATAAAGGATTTATTTCCCCTTCGATCTCTTTAATATCTTCGCAAAAATCAGAAATATATGAAATGATAAAATCTTTTGCTTCTATTATTGCTTCTTTATTTAAAGTAAAACTCGAAATTTTTAGAAAATTCGTTAAATCTTCTTCAATAAACGTTTTATTAGCATTACGGATTATTTCCTCGATTTTAGAGCTTTGATTATTCATATATATTAAAATTTTAAGTCTCATTAATATAAATTATTTATTGAAAATTGAGTATTATTATAACGATGAATGAGATAGACCTTCCAAAACCTCAAAAAATTGAAAAATTAAACCAGATCTTGGGTGAATTAAAGAATAAAGGCAAATTATTAGGTGTTTTATTCGCATATCGCAACGGTGGACTTATCGCTAAAGATTTTAAGGAAGACAAAGATTTTAATAACTTCACATCGATGTGCGCTTCAGTCTTAGAAAGTGCTACAGATCTTGGTCGTACAATGGGAGATAGAAAAGTAAAGAAAATTATTGCGGAATTAGAAGGACAGACAATTGTTATTATTGAATGCGACGAGAAAACGTTTTTAGTCTTTGATATTGGTTATGAATCCAATTTTAACATAATATTGGAAAAAATAGAAGTGTATATTCGGAAAATAATTTTTCTCTATTAAAGAAATATATCTTCTTTTAAGAAACCAATAATGATGTTAATGTCTATTAAAACAGCCATTTTATATCAATTTAATATCAATTTCTTCTTCATGTATTTTCTTTACGATTTTTTCAACTATATCCAATGCAGGCTCCACATCACTGATTTTTTTCCAAGCCCCAGCTAAATCTAGAATATCAGCGTTAGATTCTAGTAATCTTTTTATCGCCTTTGAGAAACTTTCATTCTTTAATCGATATTTGTCAAGTTGATTATAAATTTCTTCCTTTATTGAAATTGATCGTGATGGCATTTTTACTCACTAGATATATATTTACATATGATCATTTATATATTTCTTCCTGTCATCTGCACGAGGAAAAACAAATCTAAATCTCATTAGATTAATCACTTTATTATTTATTTTTCGCTTTTATCATCAAGCTTGATAATAATGTAAATCCTCCTGCTAAAAGTTGTAAAAGAAATGAAAAACTAGGCCAATAATAGTTTTCATTTCCAATAGAGCCCCAAAAAATTGGATATCCTCTACCTAGAGTGTAAATAAAATGCCAAATAACCATGAGTAATAATGGTGTTGCTATCATCATAATTCCTCCTATAATAGAACTTTTAATATTAAAATCATCTTCTCTCAAGCCTTTTAGTGAAGATTTCAAAATCAAACCAGAACTTAACAAGATTAAAATCATTGAAAATAGAGCCGGGATTAAAAATTCTAATTCTGTATTATAAGTATCACCAACTTCACCTGAACTTAATCCAATAGTAAGAGTAAAGCCCCATGACCAAAATTGATACAGGTAATTAGGACTCACATGAAAAATCACAGGAGTAAAAACTGATATGAGACCTAAAACACCAGATGATAAAAGAATTATTTTTTGAATCCTCATAATGTTGTTCACCATACAATATCTAGCATGATTTATTATCTTTTATTGAATTCATATAAGATTAAACTCATTCAATTTTAAGAGACTCACGGTGTGGCTCCCAATCTAGACTTTGATGCTCAAAATATTGTTTATACAGAGTGGCATATTTTCCTCCTTGTATGAGCAAAGAATTATGAGTACCCTCTTCAACAATTTGCCCTTTATCCATCACAATTATTCGATCAGCATTCACGATGGTTGAGAGCCTATGAGCAATTATAATAGAGGTTCGATTAGATAACAGTTCCTCTAGAGCTTCTTGAATAATTGCTTCAGTATACGCGTCAACGCTCGAGGTGGCTTCATCAAGAACAAGAATTCGCGGATCAGTCAATATTGCTCGAGCAAAACTAACTAATTGCTGTTGGCCTGCTGATAATCCTTTACCCCTCTCACCGATCTGTGTTTGCAGCCCTTCCGGTAAGTATTCGATTAGTTCTTCGAGGTGCACAGTATTAATTACTTTCCGGAGATCTTCTTCTGACGCTTCTTGTCTGCCATATCTAATATTTTCTTCTATAGTACCTGAAAACAAAAAAACATCTTGCTGCACATTTCCTAGATTTCTTCTATAAGAGTTTAAAGACATATCCCTAATGTTGATTCCATCAATTTCAATTAATCCCCCTTGAAATTCATAATATCGAGCTAAAAGTGATACTAATGAAGTTTTCCCAGCCCCTGTGTGGCCCACAATAGCTAATTTTTCTCCTTTTTTTATGTGCAGATTTAAACCTCTGAATACCCATTCACTTTCTCTATAGCAGAAGTCGACTTCCTTGAAAATAATTTCTCCTTCCAAAGTATCGATATCAGTTGCGTTTGGATTTTGTCTTACATTTGGCTCAGAATCAATAATGTCTAATATTCGCTCATAAGCAGCCATTCCTGAACTGAGTTGGGGGAAAAATACGGAAAGGACCATTATAGGGCGGAAAAACTTCTGAAGATAGAGAATAAACATAAGAATTGTTCCGGGATTAGTTATCCCTTGAAATACAAATTGACCTCCTAAAAAAATAACGACAAAGAGCGTAATAGAAGCAATTATTTCCAACAGAGGTCTCCACATATGAGTTACGGATGTTATTCTAAACCCTGCTTTAAAATATTGCCTATTAGTTTCTTTAAATTGCCTTGAAACAGTAGATTCTTGCCCATAGCTTTTACTTACATGTATGCCCTCAATCGATTCAACCATTGCAGCATTTACACTGCCAATTGCTTTTCGGTAAGCTCTACTAACAATTTTAACTACCCGCCTAAGAGAGAGAACTAATAAAAAGATGAAAGGAATGGCTATCAATGTTATGA
>JAUWZT010000146.1 GCA_030615145.1 Promethearchaeota archaeon
AAAATTAAGTACAAAACAACATCATTAATTTCCTTTTTCTCTTTTGTTACGCCGTATAAATCTCGTAATAAACAGAAAATCCAAAGAATAAATAATATTAAATATACGCCAAGAACATCAACTTGAAGAAACCATAAGACATTAATGGGTATTAGAGCCACGATGTACGCTAGATAACCATATCTTTCGTTCCTCTTGAATAGGTCGAAAAATAAAAAAACACCAAATATTACGAAAAGAGTTGCTACAATTATTATAGAATTTATTAGAACAAAATCAGCCACTATAAAAACTTCCTTTTAATTAATTATTTTAATTTTATTAATAAGTATATAACAACATATTATTTTAAATATAATTCCATTAGAAAGGATTTAAATTTTGAAATAGTTTATTTTTTCTCCTTCTAATTTGTTATAGTTTCGAGATTATTTCAGATAACTCGTTTACCATTTTTACTGATTTGTTCTTATCTTCAGACTCTGCCGATAACAGGATTGCATTTCTATTTAAAGCTACTTTAATGTTTACGTACACGTCTTCACCAATTATTTTTAACTCATTTATGATATCTTGGTACTTTAATTTGTGTTCATCGACGAATTCAATTAACCTATTATGAATAGTTTCTATGATTTCTGCTGGTACGGGTATTGTTTTATTAACTTTTATCCCAGTAGGAAAACCAATTGTAAGAGAACTAATTAAATCTTTTTGATTTGCCATAATTTCAAGGATTTTGAGTAAGATATAATTACCATCGGAAAAAGGTGCATAATGTGGAAAATAAAATTTCAGCGACTCAGAGGCGGCAAAACAAGCTCTCTCTTGTCTAATTTGCCTTGAAAGCTCTCCTGGATAATTTTCTACAAGTTTAGTTGGATGTCCACTTTCTTCTATAAAACCTTTTACGACGGGAGAAATCGAGGGAGTTAAAATAACCGTGCTATTTCTAGATTTTTGAATTCTCTCATCATATGCGACAAATAACATTAACAAATTTTCATAGCTAATTTCTAATCCATTTTCATCCACTACTAATATCCTTGATCCATCGACGTCAAAACACACACCTAAATGGCTATTTGAGGCTTTTACGATGTCCGCAGTATTTTTTATGGTATTTATACTTGGTACGGGTACTGCAGTTCTTTCCCGGTAATGAGTGTTTAGCGCAATTACTTCAACTCCTATCTCGTTGATTAATATTGGAGTAATATTTCCAGTTGGACTAAATGAGCAATCAACTACTATCTTTAAACGCGCTTCTTTTATTATTTTTTTATTAACAAATTGTTCTAATGATTTAATGTACACATCTTGAGTTTGAGGGATCGCAATTATGCGCCCTATCCTTCGCGGTTCTGCCCGCCTAATTTGCGAGGGGAAATTGCGGTATGAGTCAATGATTTTTTTTATATCGACAAGGGATAACTCAATTCCTCCAGCGTCTACAAATCTAATACCCACATCTTCGCTATATAGATGTCCTCCTGAAAAATATGCTCCTCCGCTTGCTCCAAATCTTCTAATCGTAAATTCTAATAAAGGAAATGTGCAGTTGGAAAGATTTAAAACATTTACTCCCGTACTCATAACACCCGAAGTATATGCTCTTTTTAACATGCGGCTGTCGTTATGGTAATCGCGTCCAATTACGATTGTTTCATCTAATTGAAATGAACTTCCATGAATAGATCCAATAGAGCTGGCTATTTCAGGAGTAAATATATAATTTGCTCTTCCTACAATTCGTCCGTTTTTGTTCAGATCATCTAGATTTTGGACGCGCGCACACATTTCACATCATTATAATTTCGTATTATAAAAAATAATTAGAAACTAATTAATATAGCTAGTTTTGATTTTATAAATATAATAATTATATAATATAATAATTGATTTACTCTTTTCGATTTTTAGGCGGAATAACTACTCGCCATTTTTGGCTTTTTTTTCAAAAATAGAGCTTACACTTGTTCTAAGTCAAATCTTTTCCAGCTTATTTGTCAAAATAACACTTCCGGGCGGGTTAAGAGGCTTCTGGTACTTGCAAGAATAAAAAACTTCTTGAGCATGGGAGAGACTTTTAAATACTTTATCTCTTTATATTTACTTCCATTAATTCAGATTAAGGCCACCATTTAGTAGACGGCGTCTTATGAAAGCCTTCGCCGTACCATATCTCTCCTTTTTTCGCCTCGGCTTTATAAAACTCTTGATTCTTTTCGTAACACTTAACGCAAAACCACTCCTCCATATATGGATTGAAAGTCATGTTGCTCGCTCGAGAGCCGCATAAGGAGCATGTGCAGATTGACTTGTCCCAAGCGGTTCTTAGCTTGTCTCGCTTATCCGACAAAATCTTCACCTGCTCCAAGTCCGACTTGCTTTCTGTAGGCTCCAAATCCTTTCCTTCGTTCAATAAACTCCCCATCTCAACACTTTCAGCTGTTGAGATAACTTCTCTTAGGGCGTTTCGAAACCTAACCAGCTGAGGGTGCATAACGGAAATCGTTCTTTTTTTTTTCATCGTTATCTTTACCATATAACATAAAACAGAGATTGAAGTTAAAAATTAGGAATGATTTATGTTATTAAATATTATCAAAAAATTAGTAATTTCGAATTAGTTAAACGCGATTATCACTCTCTTATAGAATGAAATCTTTTAATAACTGTTTATTAGATAATTAATATTAACAGAAAATAAAAAAATTCTAAGGCAAAAAGGTGAAATACCTATGAAAATCTCGAGAGATGCAAGAAATAGATATTTATTTGATGAATTCAAATTTTCTGAAAATGGAAGTATTGAATTTGGTGGTGATATACATTTAGTTAGATTATTTGTGCAGAAATTGAATCAAAAGAAAGACTTAGTAAATTATCCAGAAATGGCAATCCGAATAGGAGAATTTAACGGGATGGCATTAATATATGAAATTAAAAAGTATTTGCTTGATTTGTACAAAGAAGAAACCAAAAATGAATCTCTAAACGTTGAACTTTTTGATTATTTAAAAGAAAAAATTGGAGATATAAAGCTGAACAAGGCTATTTACTCTTTGATCGAAGAATTTCCTCCTGAAAAAATATATCGAGGAGAAGTCAATATAGAAGAATTTTTGAAAGAAGAAGTTCAAGGAGTTGGAAATGAAATCCAATTTGTCGAGGAATTTTTAAATCTTTGGCTTGGAAATAGTAATCCTTCCTATTCTCCTTTTATAGAATTATTTGACGATGAATCGCTTGAAAAGAGGACAGCGTATAGGGAAATTGTCGATGAAATCACGAATTTTTTCGATGACAAATCTAAATTTGGCCCAAATAATCAAAATTTAATTGAAATGTTAAATGAGCCTACGCTCAAATATCCACATTCAATTCGCGAACAATTAGAATATATACATGAACATTGGGGCGAAAAATTAGGGAAATATTTGTTTAGAATCTTGGTCGCCATCGATATTATACGAGAAGAAGAGATGTTAAGAGGATTAGGACCTGGTAAGTCAAAAGCTTATGAATACGACATAATGGAACTTGAAAATTACACTCGCGATAAAGAATGGATGCCTAAAGTTGTGATGATCGCTAAGAATGTTTATGTTTGGATGGCCCAACTTTCTAAGAAGTATCAAAGAACTATAACAAAGCTATATGAAATACCAAATGAAGAATTAGATCAATTAAAGAAATGGGGTTTTACAGGACTTTGGCTTATTGGACTATGGGAAAGAAGTCAGGCATCTAAAACAATTAAACGTTGGTGCGGCAACCCAGAAGCGGAAGCTAGCGCTTATTCAACTTACGATTACGCAATCGCGCATGACTTAGGTGGTTACGAATCCTATAAAAATTTAAGAGATAGAGCAATGGCGAGGGGTATCCGTCTTGCTTGTGATATGGTTCCAAACCATACGGGCATCGTTTCAAAATGGATAATAGAACATCCTGATTGGTACGTTTCTTTACACTATCCTCCATTTCCCTCTTATAGCTTTTCAGGAGAAAATTTATCTGGTGATCCTAATAAAGGGATATTTTTAGAAGACAAATATTTTTCTAGAACTGATGCTGCGGTTACGTTTAAACATGTAGACTTTAGAACGGGAGAAGATAAATATATTTACCACGGAAATGACGGAACTAGTTTTCCGTGGAATGATACCGCTCAATTGAATTTTTTGAAGCCTGAAGTGAGAGAGGCGGTTATACAAACCATACTTCACGTTTCCAGAATGTTTCCAATTATTCGTTTTGATGCTGCTATGACACTAACGAGAAAGCATTATCAACGTTTGTGGTTTCCAGAACCGGGGACTGGAGGAGCTATTCCTTCAAGAGCCGAACAAGGCATATCAAAAGAAGATTTCTATAAAGCAATGCCGAAGGAGTTTTGGCGTGAAGTTGTAGATAGGATCAATAAAGAAAATCCAGACACTTTACTTTTAGCAGAAGCATTCTGGTTGCTTGAAGGATTCTTTGTGAGAACTCTAGGAATGCATCGTGTATATAATTCTGCCTTTATGAATATGCTTCGCGACGAAGATAATGCTATGTACCGATTAGTGTTAAAAAACACTCTAGAATTTGATCCTGAAATTCTTAAACGATTTGTTAATTTCATGAATAATCCAGACGAAGAAACTGCTATTAAACAATTTGGAGATGGAGGTAAATATTTCGGCGTTTGCTTAATGCTCATAACTATGCCTGGCTTACCCATGTTTGGACACGGTCAAATAGAAGGATTTCACGAAAAATACGGCATGGAATATAGACGTGCTTATTGGGATGAAACGGTTAATTCGGGCTTACTTCAACGGCACGAAGATATAATTTTTCCTATAATGAAGAAACGCTATATTTTTGCTAATGTGAATAATTTTTTATTATATGATTTTTGGAGTGGCAATGTGGTTAATGAAGATGTATTTGCTTACTCAAACAGAGTTAATAACGAACGAGCTTTGGTTATTTATCACAATAAGTTCGCTGAAACAAAAGGTTTTGTTAAAAACTCAGTTGGATTTGCTGATAAGCTAGCAGAAGATAAAGTTATAATTCAAAAAACTTTAATAGACGGTTTAGCCTTACCTAAAGAGGAATATTGCATCTTTAAAGATTATTTAACTGGGTTAGAATATATTAGACGAAATAGAGACCTACACGAACAAGGAATGTATTTAGAGCTTCAAGCATATCAAATGTTTTTATTTATGGATTTCCAAACAGTCCAAGATAATGAATTTTTTCACTATGCTCAATTGTATGATTTATTGGGGGGAAAAGGAGTTTATAATATTAATGAAACTCTGCACGAGATAATCTATCAACCATTACACGAGAAATTTAGAGAAATAGTTAATACACCTAATTTTAAAAATTTATTAAACCCTAAAAAAGCAGAACAGGTAGTAGAAGCTATTAGCGATAAATTAAATCCATTTTTAAAAGAAGTTAAAAACTATTCTTCGAGTAAAAAAGATGTTACAAGAGTTAAAAAAGAAATAATTGAAAAATTAAAAGTAATATCAAGATTGGAACAAAGTTTAAAACATATAAAATTTAATCAGGAATTAACACGTATTTATGAGGAAATTCTTCCTAATTCTGAATTTAAATGGGGGATACTCTTATCTTGGTTATTTATTCATCAATTAGGAAGGGTAGTTTCAGATAAGAATTATGAACTGCAAAGTCGTAGTTGGTTTGATGAATGGAGGCTCTCCAAATATATTAAAAATATCCTAGAAGATTTATCCATAAAAGAGGAAGAGGAAATACAAGATGGAATTTCTATTATTAAACTGATGGTAACTCTACAAAACTGGGCTGCTTCAAATAAATATACCGAGAAAAACTTATATTCCATCTTTCAATCATTTTTCAGCGAGCCCGAAGTACAACAATATCTAAATGTCAATAGATATCACAATCTTTTATGGTTTAGCGCAGAATTGTTTGATACCTTCGTCAGATGGATGTTTTTAATTGCTGTAATAGATAGGCTAACCCAATCGAAAGAAAGTACGGTTAATGAAATAGAAGCGTTATTAAAAGACTATCAAAAACTTTTAGAAATCGCGAAAACCTCGAAATATCAAGTTAATAAGTTTCTAGAAAGTCTGCAAAGTTTATCATAGGAGTCTTTACTTTAAGCATAATCTAGAAAGGAGTAAATAGATAAAAACCTTCAGTAAATATTACTCTAAGGAAAAAATAGATGCTTGTATTTATAATAATTATGTGCTTATCTTTTTCTTCAATATTCTTATATTAATGACAAGACTATTTTATTATGTGCTTTAAGCATATCTTTCATTATAAGTTCCATTGCATCTTTAATATCCAGATTACTCTCAGGAATACTGCGTTTCGCATTCACACTTGCCATCAGTACTTCATTTAACCCGCGTAAAATCATATCAGGGCTGTAAAACGGTCTACGCGAAGCCCACCATTGCTGACAGCTGTGAATCCCACGATCTAACAAATTTCTGGCATTATCGAAAATATTCTTTCTTTCATCATCCATCGCTTCCCTATATTTTTCAGATAAATGAATTAAGGTAAGGGCATACATAAAAAACCGATGTTGTTCCATATGGACTTCATTTTTAGGATCAAACCAGAGAGGAAAAGGCACATCATGGGCCAGATCATAAGGCATCGTTGACCAACTAGATGCTTGAGGCGTTTGATTGGGTCCCTTGGGGAATCTATCGATGATTTCTGAAACATTACATAACTTAACATCGTTGCGATGAGGGATAGCATCAAAAAGAGGTATTAAAAAATTATTTATAGCATGTTTTACATGGTGTCCAAAAGTTTCTCCGTCCATTGCAAGAATAATATAATAGTCCTCTGAGGTATGTTTGTAATATAATCGATTTATAAACGCATCAACAGTATTAATTTTATCAAATGCACAATCAATAGAGATATAATCATCTCTAAATAGTAAATTTAAACTGTTAAGATGTTGTGATATAAAAGTTGTAGGAAATTCGGGTAAAGTATTTGCTATACCACTCATAATAATCCAATCATAACCCATTTCTTCCACAACCGAAAATACTTCTTCAGAAACAGCCATTTCAGGAGGAAAAAAACCTCTCGGTTTAAATAATTCTCCAAAAAATTTTTGATTTGTTTCATAATTTAATTCAATTTGTCGTCTAATTTCTGGCGATGGAATAAGCGGTAATAGAGGATGGAATTTTCCGGAACCAGTAAATTCTACTTGACCTCTAGATGCAAGTGTTGTTAGCCCTTCTATGATATCCATATATCCAAAATCATTTAATTGTTCAGTCAAAGTACCATTAATATTCAAAGTTATTTTCGCAGAGGGATGATTTCTTAAAACTTCAATTATTGGTCTGTAAGATTCATTTGCAATTTGTTTGATTACAAAGGGTATTTGCACCGGTGGTTGATAAATATGAAATAAAAACGCAAAATATACAACCATAATACTAAATATTTATCTCCCTTTTTTTATTTAGTTAAATATTAGTACCAAGATCAAGAGTTTTATCTCGGATTTGAATATTATCGCCAACCCTGCTATTTGGGGCAACTATCGCATTATGTAGAACAACATTATCGCCTATTTCACAATTATTACAAACGATCGAACCATCAATATGACAACCAGCTCCAATCTCTACGTTATCCCAGATAACGCTTTTCTCGATTACCGTATCCTCCCCAATTTTAACATGGGCTCCAATTGAACATAACGGTTTTATTTTTACTCGATTAAGTAATTCTACAAAATCCCCAAAACAAGACGGTTTTTCGATCGATACATTTTGTCCCGAATTAATAACGCCCATTACATAAATTCCATCGTATTCCTCACCATTTGGGGTGATCGGCCACGAATATTTACGCAATAAGTCCCAATTTGCCCACAAATAAGTCTCAGCGTTTCCACAGTCAAGCCAATAATAATTTTTAACAAATCCATATAAATCGTAATTATTATCGAGGAGATAAGGGAAAACTTCCCCCCCAAAATCCATCAAGCCCGTTTCTTGTAAGATACTATCAATCTCTTTATTAAAACAATAAATTCCTGTGTTTATTATGTTTGTATGCAAAAATAAATCGGTTCTTTGAGCCATACTACTTAAATACAGTTCCATAGGAGCAGGTTTTTCTAAGAAGAGATAAATTTTTCTATTTTGATCGAGAAGCACAACTCCATATTGACTCGTATGACTTTCGCTGGTTTTCATGGAAATAGTAGCAGTTCCCAATTTTTCTGAGTGGAAATCCATAAACTCCCTCATTGGGAGATTTGTTACGATATCTGCCATGCTAACAACAATCTTTTCAGAATCAATGTTATTAGTTAATAATCGGTAAGCGTCGGCCGTACCCTGACTCTCTTGAATTACGCATTCAAGTTCAACATCTCCCAACTTATCGGGGGTCCATGTTTTTTCCACGTATTCTTTTAATTCTTGACCCATATAAGCTAAAGCAAGAATTATGTGCTTAATATCCGCAAATATTAAGTGAGCAATAGAATAATCCACCATAGCTTTATTAGTTACTTTTACAAGCGGTTTTGGAATGAGTGATGTTAAAGGCATCAACCTCGACCCCTTTCCTCCAGCTAATATTATGGCAGACCATTCTCGCATGTTGAATCTCTCAGAAAATTACTTTTTCATTATATGGTGAGTAATAGATATAAAATTTAAATATTTTCAAAAATGATGATTATACTTATTGGTTTAGATATTTTTCTAACGATTTTCTAATTTCTGCTGCCGTTATATGGGGTAATTTTCTTGCAACTCTCATATCATCTGCCATTTCTGCCCCACCAATAATCTCGTGTGGAATTATATCTACAAACATATGAAAATCCGCATCATAACCATACGGACAACAATTAAATAAAATATTTCGGTTCTCATCAATTGAAGTATCATCTAAAGCTTGGAAGACCATCTTAATCGCATTTGCAAAATCGTTGATTTGGTTGATTTTCAATTGAGTAAACCGTCTAATATGCTCGTGTGGATATGAGCGAATGTGATAATTTCTTACAGGACTTCCCGTTGTATAAAAAGTCCAAAATTCAGTCTTTAAAATTATCCGATCACTATCCCCATGAGTGGTTTGACATAAACGACAATCATCCCCCATTTCTTTAAATGCTTCGAGGTATCCTTCTAATCGACTTCCATGACCATCCATGTTTAAATCGATATATACCTGACCGTGAATACGAGGTTGAGAACCACCAACC
>JAUWZT010000041.1 GCA_030615145.1 Promethearchaeota archaeon
TTTATATATAAAAAATTGGGCTATAAATTCTATATATAGTAATATTTATTTAATTTCTATAAGAAGAAATATTAATTTTTAAAAATGGTTTAAAAAACATAAACAAATAAATATTCAAATTATCTAAACAAAATTAAAAGAAAAGGATTATAAAAATGTCAGCATCAGATTTTAACATTAGTTTAAAAGGTAATGTAGACGCAGTTTATGTAAGTTTAGGTAGACGTAAAGAATTCTACATCACCGTTCAAAATCTTACTGAAAATTATATGCCTCAAGTAAGAGTAAGGTTGTCCGTGCCTTCCCAGGTTAGGTTATTAGTTAAATCAGAATGGTATGGTGGAATTGCAAAGCGTAATAGTAAAAATCGTCTATTTACAATATTAGTTAAAGAAAATGGCGTTTATAATTTAACTGCTACACTTACATCTAAGAAGGGGCACAATATCTCATTACCAATTATAGTTCAAGCTGGAACGACTCAAGCACCTACAAAAACTATATCGTTACTTTCTAAACCAATTGATGATAAACCTGTTTCCAAACAAGTTTCCAAGGTAAATTGTCCTTATTGTCAAACAGAAATAAGTGACGATGCTAAATTTTGCCCTCATTGTGGATCGAATGTAGAAGAAAAATTAAAACAGGAAAAAGATTTGTTACCTAAACATTGCTCAAATTGTGGAGTAGATTTGCATGAGGAAGCTAAATTTTGTGCAAAATGTGGTCAAAAAGTTTGATGATATAATCAATATTAGCAGTTATTCTTAAGAAATTTTCATATTTATGGACATCTTAGCATTCGTGAATAGTATATCTAATTCAAATTAGTTCAATTAGAAGTTTTTGATTTTCTTTAATAAAAGTTGTTTCTGAAAGAGAAATTTCTATACTTGAATTGTTACGTATTAATTTTGCGTTTATTATGTTATCCTCCTTTTCAGGGCTTAATATTTTGCAATATTTAATTTTATCAAGATTGAGTTTTTCTATAGATTTCAAGAGAATTGATTTAAGATTGAGGTTTCCATAAGAGACACATAGAGAAAACTTTAAACTTCTTTCACTTAGTTCTTGATTCACTTTACCCCAAGCAGTATTAATAATAAAAAACGATTGAAAATTTGTTGAGTTTATTCTCGGTGCGAGTAAGAACTGTTTAAGCTCAACAGAATAAGAAATTCCCGTTATCGCGTGAAGTAAAGTCCATGATGACATTGCCCTTACATAATGATCGCCACATTCCACTTCGTTCCAAGGACTTCTATGTGAACCATCGTATCTTTTTCTAATCGAATTAATTATCTTTAAACCTTCATCGATATGGTTTGTATAAATACAAAGTGCAGCAATTTCATATTCAATTCCCGTAAATACTTCGCCTGTGTAATATGTTGGAACCGTAGGTTTATTTCCATAGGGCCAAGTGCAATTTAATAGTCCAGAGTCCGAAGGTGATGCGAAAATTCTTGAAGTTTGGGTTATTCCTTCAAACGATTCTTTAAAATTGTATTTCACTATAGACTCTATTGCCTTATCAACATGTTCAGCGGGTAAGATATATCCAAAACCTAAGTGAAATGCCCACCATTGACCAACCAATTGGTCAGAGAAACAGCCAATTCCATATTGATATTCTTCTATTTTATTTTCATCATATTTTTGGATGTAATATTCTCCATTCCAACATTCGTTATCAAGAATTTTGCGACCAGAATCAAATATACCCTTACATTTCTTAGCCCAGTCTTGTAAATTTAATTTTGTAGCAATTTGTTCACAAGCTAAAAGTGCTACTAAATATAGTAATCCTATAAAAGTATTAATGCCATAAATAGAACAATCGTATGTATTAGGTTGAGCACAAGAAATTATGCCATCTAAATTATCGTCGTAATCTTTAAATACATACTCCATTAGTTTTTGAATGTTAGACCAGGATTCCTCTAGGAATTTTAAATCGCCAGAAATTAGAAAATCTCGATAAATCTTTAAAATCATTCCAAACATTCCGTCTATGGCAGGAGGGACATCTCCAGGATCTGGAATCATTTCAAATTGTGGTAAGTACAATGGAATAACAGCGCGATGAGGTAAATAACCTAATTTATGCTGTGTCTTAAATTCTGTCGCTCGCATTGTTCTTTCGAGGGTAGGAAATAGATGTGCTAAGCTAAATTCATAATTCCAAACATGTGTACAATTTAGTGGGCAACTTCCTCCTGATCTATTTCCCGTAGAAACTCCGTTGCATCCCTCAAACCCGTAAAAAGACCCATCTCTTACCCATAAACAAGTTGGAGTCCTAATTGTCGAAAGTGTTGCAGAAATCGAAGTTAATACTTCAGAAGGAAGTGTACTATAAAAAAAGTCCTCGTGAAACCTAAATGTGTTGTCTAATAGAAATGATTGATTGTCTCTCACATATTCAATAACTTTTATTGAATTGTTAAACCACTCGTTATATCGATTTCCAATCCAATATTCCGTTTTCGCATCAGGAAATAAAGCCGTATTCAAACGCCAATCCATGAAGCGATTTGGAAAGTTCCAAGCCAAATAAAATGTAATTACTGCTTTTTCGCCGGGTTTTAAGATTTTTTTCGCTGCGAGGCTTCCAGTATATGTCTTTCCGATTTTACTCATATCCTCATCGCTTGGTTCAATCAAAACTCCTTTTTGCGAAAACTGAGACCAGAAATTACCCAAACCTTCCCATTGAGTTGATATCATAGCATCGGGTTGATCAATAGCTAGTGTTAAGTCACCGTATCGTTTATCAGTTTTAAGAAGTAATTTTGATTTCATATGAATAGCATTCCAATTACCCACACGTTTGTGAAGGTTCAAATTACCTCCAAATAGAGGGTTAGAATCGCCCCTTAATGTTTTCAATCCATCCCATCCAATAAAATTTAATAAATTTCCCAAAACAATTACTTCAATATTCTCTTCAGTAATGTTCTTAACTTGAAATTGAAATATTATCACTGGTAATCCAGAATTTTTTGGATCTAAAGGTATAAACGGATTAAAGGCTGTCAAATTAATCTCAATTGGGAGCAGAGCATCCTTAAATTGCAAAAATGAAATCGGATATTCGCCATCAAATTGAATGTTCTCAACTTCAGGTAGCGCATTAAATAATTTTTTCATTTCTTTACTTATTATGTGATCCCCAATGGACTTAGCCGGAATAAAATTAGGTTCTTCATGAGGTTTCGAACTAATCAATGCGCGTGTAATTATCTTTCCATCTGAAACGTTTAATTGGCGAGTTCTTACAGCAAAAAAACTATTTGGTATATATGAGCGATGATTTATATTATTATTAATTTGCCATTGCTTTAAAAGGCCATCTCCACCAATAGCAATAGAGCCCGTACCTACTCCTCCTAATGGCATAGCTAAACTTCTTAGGTTTTTTCCAGTTAAGGTAAGAATCCCTTTTGGTTTCATGGTCGTATTTTTACGGTTTTTTTTTAACTTTTAATTTCTATTTAACTAAAGTTCTATATTAAAGTTATTGATATCTCTCTAATTTGATAAACTTTAGAAAGTCATCATTTAGAACCATCATATAAACTCTATGACAGTGAAAAATAATCATTGATTAATAATTATTTTAAAATTAATGTTAAAACAAATTAAATTATATATTATCTTTAATACGTATTAATACGTAATAGAAATTCTATTCATTTTTGTTGGTAAATAATGGTTAAAGTATTAATTATTGGTCACGGTGCGAGAGAACACGTAATAGGAGAAGCTTTAGTTCGTAGCGGAGCTAATTTATATGCTTTTATGAGTTCTAAAAACGCAGGCTTAGAGGATTTAAGCCAAGGTAGAATTAAAGTTCATTCTGAAATGGATTTTAAAGAAATTATTGATTACTGTAAATTAAATATCATTGATTTTGTTGTTGTTGGTCCAGAGGCACCTTTGGTTGTCGGAATCGTTGATGCTATAGAAAGAAATGGAATTCCCTGTATTGGACCCAGAATCGAGGCTGCTCAACTAGAAGGCTCCAAAATCTTTACTAGAAGACTTTTGGAAAAGTATAAAATCAGTTCAAATATAAAGAGTAAAAATTTTTACTCCATGGAAAATGTAGAAAATTATATTAAAGAATTAGGCGTAGAAAACATCGTTGTTAAGCCAGATGGTCTAACTGGAGGAAAAGGTGTAAAAGTTTATGGCGACCATCTTTTTTCGAAACAAGATATTTTAGATTATTGTCAAACATTAGTTAAACAGAAGTCGCCATTTATAATTGAAGAAAAAATAGAAGGGGAGGAGTTCACCTTACAGACGCTTGTTGACGGGAAGCATGTCGTAGCTACCCCCTTAGTTCAAGACCATAAGAGAGCTTACGAAGACGACACCGGCCCAAATACGGGAGGCATGGGGAGCTACTCTATGGAGGACCATCTAATGCCATTTATCACTCAAAATGATGTTGATGAAGCTCTCGAAGATATGAGGAAAGTTGTGGCCGCAGTTAAAGCAGAGACGGGCGTTGAATATAAAGGATTTTTGTACGGAGGGTACATGAAAACTGTAAAGGGTATTAAATTAATTGAATTTAATTCTAGGTTAGGAGATCCTGAAGCAATGAACGTACTGCCTATATTAAAAACTGATTTCATTGATGTTTGTATGGGAATAATAAATGGCAACTTAAAATCCAACATTGAATTTGAGAATAAGGCTACAGTGTGTAAATATTTAGCTCCCGAAGGATATCCTGGCTCTCCTAAGAAAGACGAATTAGTAAAAATCGATAAAAATAAGTTAAAACAGATTGGTGCGAGATATTATTACGCTTCTGTTTATCGTAAAGGTGATGAAATTTTTACTACAACTTCAAGAGCTATAGGAGTTGTTGGGATTGCGAATGATTTAGAAAGTGCGGAAAAGATAGCTGAGCAAGGAATTGGATGTATAAGTGGAAAATTGTTTTATAGAAAAGATGTTGGAACATTAAAGTTATTGCAAAAAAGAATAGATCACATGAATTCTCTATTGAAATAACATCAAAATATGCACATGTGTTCGAGATCTACGAAAAAATTATGTAAGTCGATTAATCGGTAATATTACAGATTATCTTGATTTCTAAAATTTATTTATGATCTATAAATTAAGCTTTTAATGCCTTTTTTACTTGTCCTTCCGTTTCCATCCTGTAAAATCCTTTCCTTTTTCTTTAGAATATTGTTCTAAAGCAATTAGTATTTTTTTTCTCGATCTCATTTTAAAATCTTTTCCTGACTCAAATTCATAGCTATGTTCTACATTTTTTCCTTTAAAAATCAAGTTAAAGTATACAAATGTAGGTCCATGAACAATTCCACCTCCAGTTGGTATTGTTGTCATTGAGTCTCGTCTTGTGATTTCAATAGAATCAAATTCAGACCATTTAATTTGAAAGGCAGGCTTATGAGGAACAATTATTTCAATATAATCTTTAGTAATAGTAAATCTCCTACCCTTTGAAAGCCCTTTAAAATAGCGTTTTGCCCAAACTATAAAACCTATTGTTATTGGCCAAATTACTATAATTGAAATATATCCATATAGCCCATATTGAGATATAATTCCAACAGTTATTAAAAGCATAAAAGCGACAAAAATTATGATGCATATTATGCTGCTATAGAGATCTACTTTTAAATTTTCAAAAATTTGAAACTCAACAGAACTATTTCCTTCAAATTGAAATCTACATTCAATGCAATATATATTTTTAATATTATTTACCTTACCACAATTTGGACAACTAATTTGCGAACTCATTAAAATCTTAAACCTCTCTTAAACAATTTAATTTTGAATTTCAATATACAATAAATATATACATAATTAATTTATATGCTTTATCTTCGAGATGATATTTATGGCCAAGTTACCGTTGTTAATTGTGCTTAAAATCGAAAATTACTGCAAAAAAGAATAGATCACATGAATTCTCTTTCGAAATAATATCAAAATATGCACATGGGTATATTTATTATATGGAACATTTTGAATATTAAAATTAATCTTGAGGTTTTAAAATGGATGAAATAATTAAATTAGAGATACATGGCTCAATTTTATTGGTTACTGGTATGATATTGGTTTTAATTTGGTCTTTTTATAAGTTAGAATGGTGGTCTTCTGTGTTTGGTTATCTAGCTTTATTCTTTTTAATTGAAGCAATCTGGCATTATTGTACTGCCGATTATAAAAGAATTAAAAAAGAAAATTAATTAATGTTGGACTATAATGCGCTAGCCTTTTCTCATTAATGTATCGAAAAAAAAAAAAAAATTAAAATTAAGGATTTACAATTATTTATTTTCTTTTATCAAATTCGTTGGGGTTTCCTCCTTCTTCCATAAAATCTGCGTATTTTTTCAAACCTTCTAAAAGTATTTCTGCAGCTTTCCCAAGCATTTTTTCTTCCTTCTCATCTTCAATTTCCCCCCAGATCGTTACTTCGGATCCATCACCTTTAGGCGACATAATATAGCCTATTTTGCTAAAAGAGCTGCCCTCTGTAGAAAAAGATATTTTTTCGTTTTCTACTCTCTCTGTAATAGTTGAAATGAAATCACCAACAGTAGATTTTACGGAATATTTATCAGTAGCAATTTCAGTACTTTCATTTACAATAATATTCCATACGGTTTCAAGCTCATCATTATTTAAAATATCATAAATTTTATTAGGGGATGTTTTTATATCTATTTTTCTTTCTATACGAGTCAAAAAATTCACCTTCATTTGAATTTCTTACGTGAAATAAATTTATACGGTTATATTTATATGTTCGCATCAAAATCAAGTTTTAAATTATTGAATTTAAAAAATTATTGCAGCCAGAAATTAGCGACGAGGAGTTTGATAAGCTCACCATTGACAATTACAACTCTTGGAAAAGTTCGTGGAACAAAGACGATGAATGGAACGACCTAAACGAGTACATTCCGTTTAGTTATATTTTATAAAGATTACATTCTAATATTTGTAGCTCTTATTTTAAGTTGAATTATGGATTGGCATGCTAGAAACGCTAATTTTAACGACTTAATTAAACACTTATTTCACGAAAAAGAAGCCGAGAAAAGAGCAGAAGCGGCAAGACAACTTGGTTTTTTAAAGGATGGAAGGGCCGTCAATCTATTATGTCGTGCGTTAAATATAGAAGATGAACCGATGGCTGTTAATAGAATTATAGAAGCATTAGGGCAAATAGCAGACGGACGGGCAACCTTAAGAATAATAGAGAAATTAAAAGAGGAAATTGAAAAACCAGAAATAGAGTTAGATAAATTAAAAGTGATTTTTATCATCGAAAGTTTTGCAAAAATAAAAGATAAAAGAGCTTTAGAATACATAGGACATTTTCTTAAATCGTCTGACGACAAATTACGACAACTTACAGAAGATGCATTTGATGCGATCGAACCAGATTGGCGTAGAATCGTTGAAAAAGCTCGTAGAGAAAGATCAATTCAGGATATTTTTAAGGTTAAAATGTAGCTGACTCTATTTCTATAAAAAAAATAATAAGTACTTAATTTTATTAAGATTTATCTCGGAAATATTTATTGTAGAATTTCTTTCCTTTTAATAAGTCTATCAAAAAGAGACTATAATGAAAATATTGCTTAATAATAAACTTTAAAATGATAACAATAAAAAAAGAACCGATTGCTAATATTAAATTGGTTGGATAGGGATTAGCGAGTGAAAATAAAACTGGCGTATAAAATATTAAAGCCTCCCAGATTCTCTTGTTAAAATATTCATCAAATTTCTTTTCTTTTATGCTTTCATAACAACTACAGCAAATCAGAGGCATTTTCATTTGAAATTTTTCCTTTAAATAAATTTTTTGCATGATGGTTAACATTCGATCGATTTTATTACCGCAAAGGTTGCATTCAAAGCGAGTTCTGTTGATTCTATCGAATTCAATTTTATCTATATCAGCCTGAGGAAAATAACAATCGTCGTTTTTATAATGTGAACAAGTTTTACACGTTAATTGGGTTTCCATCTGCATTTCTTCGAATGTTGTCTTTTCAGGTTTAATAAATTGAGGATAATTTGAATGAGATTGACATATAACTCTACCTTTTTCGTCGATTTCAAAAGAAGGATCAATAAATGTCATGATGTTATTTTTATTCTATAATTGCAGATTAGAAAAATCTCTTTTATATTTTTACTAAAAGGTTAAGATTATTAGAAATATTTACTAAGATATAACATAAGTATTTAGTTTCTACTATCTTAAAGAGGTATTCACGAAATATGGCATCAGTTTCTGATTTTGGAAAAGAACATAATATTGGCGATATTCTTAAAGAAAATTTTGATGATTTAATTTTTATTTTAAATGAAAACTTTAAATGTGAATATATTAATGAAAGAGTCCATCTGAGAAAATTAGGTTACTCTTGTTTAGCTCATAAAATCTTAGATAACATTTATTACGGCGATTTAAATCGAGGCTTGAATTTTCTTCAAAAAATCTTAAAAGCTGGAAACGCGATCGAGCAGATAAGGATTCGTCAAAATGAAGGATATGGATATTACGAATTAAAAGGAAAACGATTTATTAATGACGCTGAAAAAGTTAAAATATTAATAATTTCTCGAGACATCTCTAAATTTAAACAAAAAGAAGAAGAATGGTTTAAACGCGAATCTAACTTAAGGAAATTAGCAGAAACCATGCCAGAGCTTCGATTCTGGAAATTATTGCAAACTAAAGGTGAGAAAACATCGTTTCAAAAATCTCGTGAGATGTTGGACTCTGTTATCGATAATATCCCTCAATTAATTTATTGGAAAGATAAAAAACTAACTTATCTGGGTTGTAACCAAAATTATGCTTTAATAAATAATATTGAAGATCCTGATTTTATTGTTGGAAAAACAGATGAAAACTTACCATGGGCAAAAGCTAACTTAAAATTAATTCAAGAAAATGAAAAAAGAGTTATGAAAAATAATCAAAGTGAAGAAAAGATTGAATCGTGGACATTAAGCAATGGAAGCAAAGCGTGGTTTGAGATAAATCGAGTACCACTTCATAATCTCGAAGGGGATATCGTAGGAATTCTATGCACCTATAACAATATCACTAATAGAGTGAACGCTGAGGAAAAGATAAAAGAATCTGAGAACAAATATAGAAATATATTAGAAAACATTAAAGAAGGGTATTTTGAAGTTGATTTAAAAGGAATTTTTACGTTTTTAAATGAATCCTTTTGCGAAATGATGGGTTATTCAAAAGAAGAATTACTTGGGAAAAGTTATCAAAATAATACAGATGAATTCAATAGGAAAAAAGTGTTCAACTTCTATAACCAAGTTTATAAAACAGAGGTGGTACAACGTAATTTCCAGTTTGAGTTTTTTCATAAAAATGGGCAAAAAATCATAGTAAATTCGTCAGTATATTTAAAATACGATGCTAAAGGTGCCAAATCTGGTTTTTGTGGAATGGTACAAGACTTTACCGAGAAAGTTATTTTAGAAAAGAAACTTAAACGCTCAGAAGAAAGATACAGATTGATATCAGAAAATGCATATGATTTAATTTCTATTTTAAATCAAAATCTTAAATTTGAATACATGAACGAAAAACCATGTTTATTAACATTAGGATATTCAAGAGACGAAATAATTGGAAAATCCGTTCTTGATTTTGTTCATCCCGATGATAAAAAGAGATCAATTAAAAAATTAGTTGCTGGTCTAGAAAAAGGCCAAAATGTTCTCGAACTTAGAATAAAACACAAAAAAGGTTATTGGGTATGGATAGAAGCTAAAGGTAAAACCTTTACCGATAAAGACGGCAAAATTAAAGGCATACTCATTGGAAGGGATATTACAGAACGCAAAGAAGCCGATAAAAGGATTAAAGAATCAGAAGAAAAATACCACGCAATTTTTAATGCCAGCCCTGATTATATATATCTCACTGATTTAAAAGGTAGCATATTAGATGCCAATCAAGCATTTCTAGAGAAAACAAAAATAAGTTTAAAGGAAGCACAAAAGAAACAAATTCTAGAATTTTTTGCTGTAGAAAATCTCGAAGATTTAAAGGCACAAATTTGGGAATTGAGAGCAGGTAAAGTAATAAAAGATCTTGAAACTACTGTAAAAAATACTCTAGGTGAAACTTATGATTGTGAGATAAATACGGTTCCTTTGAAAGAAAACGGAAAAATTACTAGAACTATAAGTTTTGCCAAAGATATAACCGCCCGTAAACAAGCGGAAAAAAAACTAATTTTGTCGGAGAAAAAATATCGACACTTATTTGAAACTTCTCCGTTTGCCATATGGTTAATTAATTTAAAGGGAGTAATAATAGACTGTAATTCGACTATGAATTTATTACTCTCGAAATACAAGAGAGATGACCTTATTGGAAAAAATATTATAGAAGTATTAGCTTTATTCGATAGACCAGAATACTTTATTCCGCTTTTTAAGAGTAAATTTGAAAGCTTTGTCAAGGATGAGCCATTAGAACCCTTGGAATTCAAAATGACTCGCATAGATAAAGTAGAAAAATGGATTAATATACGAGCATCTAAAATTAAATTAGGAGATGAAACTTTGATACAAGTCTTAATTCAGGACATTACTGAAAAAAAAGAAGCAGCATTAAAATTACAGAAATCTGAAGAAGAATTAAAAATATTGAATAGAGAACTTGAAAAAATAGTTCTTGAAAGAACGAAGGAGTTAAGAGAATCTGAACGAAAATATCGCCATTTATACGAAAATTCTCCATTCAGTATTGCACTTATAACCACTAAAGGTAAAATTATTGACATTAATTCTAAAACTTCTAAATTGTTTGGCTATAAAAAAGAGGATCTTATTGGTAAGAATTATTTAAAACTTTCAAACCTTTTTCCTTCAGAAACAAGACCAGGATTGAGAACGCTCCAAGAGCTAGATCGTAAAAGGGACCCAGCGAGTCTCATAATGAAACCCCAAACCGTACAAATATTTGACAAAGATAAAAAATTGCTATGGGTCGAATCTGAAATATCCACTATTGAAATAGGTGGGGAAATAATGATTCAAGCTATAACACAAGATGTAACTAACAAAAAAATCGCAGAAGAGAAATTGAAAGAATCCGAGCGAATCTTAAGGCAGCAAAATATAGAACTAAAAGAATTAGATAGATTAAAAACTGATTTTATTAGCATCGCCGCTCATGACTTAAAAACTCCGTTAATTTCTGTAGGCGGATATATCGATTTAATTTTATTAAGAGAGAAAGATTTAAAAGATGATATTAAAGAAGATTTAAATCGAGTAGTAAGCAATGTACACCGTTTGGAAAGATACATAAATCGGTTATTGGATGTGATGAAAATCGATGCGGGCAAAATCGAAATAATTAAGAAAGTCGAAAATATTTACGATATAATAGCAGACTGTCTTTCTGAATTAGAATACCAAATAAGTCAAAAAAAAATCGTTATAAACTTAAATATCCCCAAGGATCTGGAACTAAAAGTGGATCGATTTAGAATGACGCAAGTTTTCTCGAATATTTTATCAAATGCAGTGAAATTTTCTCCGAATGATGGTATAATTAATATTAATATTTCGGAAGAAAACCAAAATTTTCTTTTTAAAATAAAGGATAACGGAAAGGGGTTAACTTTAAAAGAAATTGAGAAATTATTTGGTAAATTTGTTACAATTGGACAAGTCACTGAAAGCTATACTGCTTTTGAAAAAGGAAGTGGATTAGGACTTTATATTAGTAAAGGAATGATTGAAGTGCACGGTGGTAAAATCTGGGTGGAATCAGAAGGAAGGGATAAGGGAGCCGAGATTAGTTTTACTTTACCAAAGTAATAAATTTGAACCCTATTCCGGTTATTGATAGCTAAACAGTGAAAATAATAAATACATTATAAAAAATTATAATAAGGTAAATTATCTTATTTCTCTTGAAATTTTTCATTTAAAAGCAATTAGTAATTTAAGTTTCTGTTAACTTTTATAATAGAATGAAATTACATTAATATAAATGTGAATTTAGCAAAAGAAAAATAATTTAATGACGATTTTAATAATATCCGAAAAAAATAAAGCCGCAAAGGCAATAGCTGAAGCATTAGGTCCTGTTACGATTATAAATAAAACAAAATTCTTAAAAGTATATCGGGTAAATTCTAAAGATATTTACGTTGTTCCTCTTCGTGGACATATTTTAGAGTATAAAAACACCGATCAATTTAAAAGTTGGACGAAATCTAATCCTAGGGAAATAATTACTAATCCAAATGCAATCGAGAAAGCCACCAAGAGTTATTCTAGGCCATACATTAGCGTATTAAAAGAATACGCTAAACTATCAGATGAATGCGTAATCGGTACCGATGCGGATATTGAAGGATGTAACATTGGGCTTTTTGATGCCTTACCGTTTGTTGTTAAAGCTAATAAAACTATTAAAGTGCGTCAGCTGTGGTTAAGTTCATTACAAAAAAAAGAGATTATTTCTAAATATTCTAGTTTGATAAATCCAAAGTGGAGTTGGGGCGAGACAGGTGAGGCTAGAGCCATAATTGATGCAGTAATTGGATTTTCAAGCACTAGAGAGGTTACAAATACCTTTAAGCCTTTATTAAACGAGATTAACGCTAAATTTGTGTCGATAGGGAGGGTACAGACGTCTTTGCTCTATTTAATATTCTTAAGGGACCAAGAAATAGAGCGCTTTGTACCTGAACCATATTGGACAATAGAAGCGAATTTAAGCTATAAAATCCATGTAATAAAAGCATTCCACGATAAGAACCCTTTTATTAAAGAGAAAGAACTTGAAGCAAAATACATCCATCAGAAAATAAAAAATGAAAAAATTGCTGTAATTTTGAGCAATAGTAAAAATACAACATTTATAAACCCTCCGACGCCTTTAAATACTTCGAAAGCACTTGTTTTATTAACTAGGAAGTTAAAGATTACCGCAAATGCTGCTATGAACGCTATGAACGCGCTCTACTTAAATAAGATAATTTCTTATCCTAGGACTGATAGCGATAAATACCAAGCAAGTTTTAACCATACTCAATATTTGGATAAGTTCAAACTTCACACTAACTATGGAACTTACACTTCAAAATTGCTAACTAAAAAACGCGTAACGCCTACAATTGGAAAAGTTGACGCTGGAGATCATCCTCCCATTACTCCTTTAGAGAGCTTGGAACAAAATAGTTCTAAATTTGAACATACTATTCAAAGAAGAGTTTACGATTTGTTAGCTCGACATTATTTAGCTCTTTTCGGAGAACAGGCAAAAGAATCGAGGACAATTTTAAAAATGTCTATAAAAGAAGAACCATTTACATCGCGATTAGTTTCATTAGTCTCAAGTGGTTTTTACGAAATTGCGCCTTTTTTAAAGAAAAGCTATCAGCCAACGATAGAAATCGAAGCAAAACAACTTCCAATTAAAAATATCCAATTAAACGCAAAGGAAACTCAGCCCCCACCAAAATACACCGATACTACTCTTTTGAAATTAATGGAGAGAGAACACCTAGGAACTAAATCGACTCGTCCTACTATAATTAAAATTCTTCTCGATCGCAAATTAATCCTTCGATCTGACAAAAACCATTTTAAAATAACGGAGTGGGGCAAATTTATAATACAAGAGTTAATAAAAGTATGGCTGCCATTCTTAAAACCTGAATTTACGCGATTCGTGGAAAAATTACTCGAAGACATAAAGGAAAAAAGAAAGACTAAAGAAGACGTGATAAAAATTGTAAAAAAAATTTTCCTTGAATTGTTTGATAAGTTTCTTAACAACAAAAATGCTATTACTTTAAGATTTGATAGCGTTAAAACCAATTTAAAAACAGCAATGCAACAGAACTTTAAACAAAAAAAATTTCCACTAACTACTGCTAATTGTCCAACCTGTAAAAAATTTCCAATGAAGCTAGTTACGACCTCACAAAAGAAAAGATTTCTCACATGTTCAGATGCAAATTGCAAGACTTACCTCTCCGTTCCCAAAACTGGTAGAATTACTATATTGAAATCCTCCTTCTGCTCAATATGTGGTTTTAATACCTTTAAAATCGTGAAAAGAAAGAATGGTAAACCTTTACCTTATTTTATTTGTCCAAAATGTTGGAGCGATAGTTTTAAAGACGATTCAGTTAATGGGTTTTGTTCTAAGTGCGAAACTCATAAAATTTTAAAAGAAAAGTGTGTAAAAAGATAAGCATCAAAAAAAAGAATAAATAATAAAAAGATTTTACAACTTGAGGGCGGTATATTTATTATAAGCAGCTCGAGTAAGACCTACATAATTGTCGGAAATCTTATAATACAATTTCCCGTTAACGACTTTCTTTTGAAAATAGTCGCTTTTTAAACTGTGGTTTAAAGAATGGATCATCGTCCCTAAAGTAACGGCACCCATGTATTTGTGCTGCTTTTTTGCGATCCTTATTAAATCTAATTCCGAATGCCAACCGCCATCAATTAACCCGATTAATATTTCTTTTTTGATAGGAGCTTTAATGTCTCTTATTTTGTTAAACAATTGAGAGTAATCTGGTTTGTAATATTTTTTCAGGATTTTTGTTTGTTCAAAACTATTATTTGGAGGACCTAATTCCATATTTAAAAACACCACTTAAGATATTATTATACTAAGAAATAATACCCAAGTAATAGTTTTAATAAATTGTAATACGCTTGTAATACGCTTATCGTAAAAATACAATTAAAAACGAGTAAAGGCTATCTTGAACTATCGACTATAAAAGATTCTCTGGGATGCCATCTTTAAAATATTTTGCACGCGTTACCCAATTGCTTTGAAATTCTGGAATGCTAGCCAAAATTGAGCCACCAACCCAAACAGAAAAAACTCGTTCCCTAGGTGCTATAATTTTGATAACTTGGTTCTTCTTCTTTCTCCGTGCTAATTCTAATTCTAATTCTTGATACATTCTAGATTTGAAATTTGGAAACATAGAAGAACCTCCCGATAAAAAAATGTTGTTCAATAGGTCTGGTCGGATATCGACGTCACACATGTCGATTACATCCATAATAGCCTCTGTTAAAGAATCTTCTTCCAATTCTAATGTTGGATTAAAAAAAAGCTCAGGTACAGCAAATCTTTCTTTACTCAAAGAAATGGTAGAACCATCCGGTAAAGAATACTCTTTTTCATACTGTTCAACTCTTTTTAAATCTTCTTTATAATCGAGCGAGACGAAGCAAGCTTTTTCTTTGAGGGCCCTTACCAGTTCCTTTCTAATTGAAGAGTCAGCTGAAAATCCCCTTTCTCCTAATATTTTTTCCATGTACTTGGTTAAAGTTCTTCCACCAATCTCAAGTATCCTTACTGCATGATCTATCTTGTATCCCTCGTAAATTGGCACAATTCTCGTGATACTATCCCCTATCTCAACCACTAACCCTGTTTGAAATCCTCCCGCATATAAAGTAAGCATAGAGTCTAAAACGGGATAAAAAGCGTTGCACTGGTAGTTTTCTAAAAATAATTCAAATAGCCGTTTTATATCCCCGTATGGAAACAATGGGTGTACGGCGAATAAAACATTGACTAGACTTGGATCAACTCTTAAATTGTAGAAAATATAATCAATTATTTTTTCAAACGAGAGCCAATCCTGAATTATTCCATTATTTATTGGGTAAAATATTTTGTATAAACCTAATGATTGGATTTCATCCCCTACATAATATTCATCTTGTTTATTATCCCCGTATTCGTAATCGATCTGTCTATACTTAGGTTTTCCTACTATCGTAAAAAAGATTTGAGTTGGCATATCTTCCCCAGCATATCCTGCCTTTGTAGAGAACTGCCCAATATCCAAAACAACAGTAAGATTGCTCATAATTTCTATATTATATTTAATTAATATAACTTATTTTCTAATTCTCCAATTAACCTATCTATTTTTAGATTAATAAAATCTTCAAAGGAGTGTATTCTGTCATAGGAATATAAGCTTCTCCATACTTTGAATTAATTTCGTTACCTCGTAAAATTGAAGTATCTTCAGCCCAATCCAAAACGCGCTCTAACACTTCTTTCTGAGATTTGTAAACTCGATTAAAAATTTCTTTCTTTTCTACCCAATATTTTTCAATGTTAACTATTATAAAGACAGAACCTTCTATATATTGAAATTTACAAGAGGGTGATTCGTAATAATACACTCCTAACGGCGTCCAGTTTCTCTCATGTCCGCCATAAGCTTTTCCCGTCGAACAATGATAAATAGCTTCTCTTGTAATTAAAGATAAATTTTTATGAACTCTATGAAAATCCGAAAAGTGGGGTAATAGAATTACTTGAGGGCGGATTTCTCTAATAAGATTTGTCACTTCAGAAATAATTTCTCTTTTAACCTCCAAATCAGAATAGCCTAATTCGATAACTCTACATTTTAAAGCAGTTCGGATTAAATCAAGTTCTTGCTTTCGTTGCTCTAAGATATCTTCCTTGTGGGCCGTTTTAGCGTATCCACCTAACCCACTTGTAGCCACTACTACAATAATTTCAGAACCTAATGCTTGATATTTAAGAATCGTTCCGCCACATGAGACAATTTCGTCATCTGGGTGACCTGCAAACACCATTAAACGTTTAGGAACAACAATAGGAATTTCTTTTTCAGTTATAAGAAAATCTTTTCTCTCCACAAGTAATGTCTTCTTGTTTTAGGATTAAAAATTTTGCGAATTATAACGGTTAAATTATAAAAATATAAGAAATAAATCGCTTTTATTCTCCTCTCATTATTTTCTTCAGGCGATTTAACTCTTCTAACATTTCATCGCGTAAAGAACTTAAACCTCCTCCTGCATTAGCTGCTGCTACTGGAGCTGCGGGTCGAGGGGGTCCACCTGATACGGGCGCAGCGGGAGGTGCGGGTCTTTTAGCAAATGATGGCGCTTGAACAACTCCCGCATTAGGAGCTTGTGGAGGTCCACCAGATGTTGGAGGTAATTTTGGAGCGGGTGGTAGATTAGCACGCTTAGGAGGTCCACCGGCTACAGGAGCCCTTGGAGGAGCACTTGTTGAGGGTTTCTTTGGAGGACCACCAGTTGCTGGAGCTTTTGGAGGACCACCGCCTGGTTTCTTAGGGGGGATGCCAATTGCGGGAACTACGCTCGCTGTAGTAGTAGCGGGTGTTTGTTGTACAGCTCCGGCACCACCACTCAGTAAACTAAATAATGTGCTCGCAGCAGCAGTCTTTGCCGTTCCACTTGCTGGAGCAACAACTTTTTTAGAGGAACTACTAACAGTCATAACCTCTGGTTTTAATGAAACTTCCTTCAAATCCTTTAACGCTTTATTTAACGATTTTATAAAATCGTGTATTCCCTTAACTGTATCGTCTAGATCGTCACTTAATGATTGTAAACCTTTTTTCATAAAGTTTACAACGCGTTCTATCTTTTTGTATTCCTTAGAAACCAATATTCAATCATTCCTCTAATTTTTTTCTATTATAAGTAGAATAATTTATTATTATAGTAGTAATTGTATT
>JAUWZT010000065.1 GCA_030615145.1 Promethearchaeota archaeon
TTTTAATCAAGAAGTTTTCGTAACCTCGTTAAATTTAATCGCTGAAAATAAAGTAAAAGTAGACCCAATAATTACAAAAACGATAAAAATAGACGAAGTACCCGCAATGTTTAAAACATTGGCTAATCCCCCGCATGAAGAGATAAAAGTGCTTGTAGAGTTCGATTAATTTTTTAATTAATTATTATTTTTCCTATTTTTTTTAACATTTTAACATTTTTGGATTATGACCTAATGACCTCTTTTTACGGATTTAATTTGATGAATTTGGTAAATATTTATAAATCCATGTAACAATAAATAAGATATTCACCAAATTTGTGAAGAAAAAATAAGAGGTTAATTTTATGGAAGGAAAAAAGAGTCCATATGATGCGAAAATATGGACAAAATCCTACGATGAACACGTAAAACCTAATTTAGAATATCCTAAAGAGAGCCTTGGGAGAATTTTTGATAACGCTATGGCTAAATACCCGGAACGTATCGCTTGCTATTTTATGAAGCGGGAAATGCCATTTAAAGAGCTAAGAGAGTATACACATAAATTTGCTACATTTCTACAGAAAAATGGTTTAAAAAAAGGAGATCGCGTTGCTATAAATCTAGCGAACTGTCCTCAATATTTGGCTGCACATTTTGGAACGATTTTAGCGGGTGGAGTAGCATCAGGTTGTTCACCGCTTTTAAGCCTAAATGAAATTGCCTACCAACTAAACGATAGTGAAGCTAAATTTTTTGTTACTTTGGATGCTGTCTATGAGAAAAAGTTAATGAAAGTAATAGATAAAGTGCCAAATCTTAAATGCGTGATTACGACTAACATATCTGATTACATGGGGCTTCCAAAATTTATAGTATTTCTTGGTAAGTTACTAGGTAAAATACCTAAAGGGAAAGTTGAACCTTCTTCCGGAAAACTAGTTATAGATTTCAAGGATGTGATGGAAACATCCATTGACTTACAAGATGTAGATATAGATGTGAAAAATGATCTTGCCCTACTTCAATATACCGGCGGAACCACAGGATTACCTAAAGGCACGGAACTTACTCACATTAACTTAATTACTAATTTGGTTCAAATAGTAACCTGGTTAGATAGAAGAGAAGCAAAGGAAGGCGAAAATAATTTATCTGCTTTTCCACTCTTTCATTTAGCTGGTTTAGCTATGAGTATGGTAACATTATATACTTCAGCAGGGCAAATCTTAATTGCAGACCCTAGAGATACAAACCATATTATTAAAGAAATTATCGAAAAAAACCCAAAAATAATTGTAAATGTCCCTACCTTATTTTTATCAATTATGAACAACCCAAAATTAAAGGAGGTACCCAAATCTACTCTCAATAATGTAGATATGTATGTTTCTGGGGCTGCGCCTTTTCCCGCAGAAGCAATTAGGGATTTCGAAGAATCTATGCTTGGTACTAATAAGGTTTTAGAAGTTTACGGGATGACTGAGACAAGTCCAATTCTTACTATGAATCCTTTTAAAGGGAAGAAGAAAGTCGGAACTGTAGGTTTACCCGTACCTGACACTGAGTTGAGACTTGTTGATGTTGAGACTGGAGAACAAGTTGAGCTAGGAAAACCTGGAGAGATTATTTGTAAAGGTCCTCAAGTTACAAGAGGTTATTATAACAAGCCAGAAGCAAATGAAAAAACAATTATCGATGGATGGTTTCATACTGGAGACGTTGGTGTAATGGATGAAGATGGGTTTATTACAATTGTAGATCGAACTAAAGACATGTTAATCGTAAGCGGATATAAGGTCTATAGCGTTCATGTAGAAGATGTTTTAACAAAACATCCTGATATTGAATTAGTAGCGATTATTGGGTTAAAAGACCCAGACCGCCCTGGTAGTGAAATTGTTAAAGCAGTTGTTCAACTTAAAGAGGGAATAGAACCAAATGAAACTGTGAAAAAGAATTTGAAAAATTATGCATCTGAACATCTATCAAAATATGAAAACCCTAAATTATGGGAATTCAGAGAAGTATTACCTCTTACTGCAGTAGGAAAAGTATTGAAAAGATCTCTGAGAGAAGAAGAAACCAAAAATGATTAATTTAACTTTTTTTTTCTTATTTTTATGAAATTATATTAAGAACCTTATCAAATACTATTCATAAAAATAAATTTATTTCTAATTCAAGGAGTTGAAGTTATTGAATAATAAAAAAGGACAAGTTCAATGTATAAATGATGAAATTCTTGAAAAAATGCAACTAAAATTTCGATATAAATTTCTAAACAATAATTTAATGGCCGTATTAAAACCAGAGGATTATAAATTTCTTCGAGAGGTTGAGAAATTTTATATTAATTTTGAAAAAAAATATAATATTACTCATAATGAGGATTTTTACGAGTGGTTTCCAGAAATAGGTAAAGCAGGGCTTCTCACAAGAATAAATCATTTCAACAATTTTGATTTAAATTATGAGCCATATGGATTGAAGGCAGAATTTCTAAGATTGCTTGCAACTGATTTTTTTGATCCTCAAATGACGATGAGCATGGGAGCATGCGTTCTTGCAGTAAATCCACTCTTACTTCACAATGAAGGTGTTGATGTTCGTTTAAAAGCACTTAAAGAATTGGTAACTGGAGAGAAAATAGGCTGTATTTGTATTACAGAACCAGAAAGAGGTTCCGATGCCGTTCATATGGAAACTACCTGTGATAAACAAGAAAATGGGTCTTATTTAATAAATGGTCAAAAGATTTATCAAACAAATGGACCCAAAGCAGATTGGGCAATTATTTATGCATGTTCAGAAAAAAATAATGGAAATACAATGGCTCAATTTTTAGTAGATACATCATGGGAAGGATGGAATGTTGAAAAAATTAATATTCCTTGGGTACCAAGAATATCTCTTGGAAAAGAGACATTTAAAAATTTAAAAGTACCTAAAGAATATGTTTTGGGAGCACCTGGTTTAGGGCGTGAATATCTTTTTGAAGGTTTAAATTTAGAGCGATTAGGAGGTTGTTCTTTATATGTTTCGGAAGCTTGGAACGCTGTTACACACGCAGTAATTTATGCTAACATGCGAAAACAATTTAACCAAGAAATCTTAAAATTCCAAGGAGTTGGATTTACATTATCAGATTTATGGGCAAAAACAATGAATTTAACTTTAGCTCTCTTATATATATCTGAACTGGTTGATAATACTCTAAAAAAAAATGATGGAATCCTTCCTAAAGCTTTTAATTTATCTTTAGGAGTTTATGTGTCTCAACTAAAGTATCAATGTGCAAAGTTAAGTGAAAGAGTATGCTATGAATCTGCAAATCTTATGGGTGGAGCGGGAGTCTGTGATAATACATTAATGCAAGATTTGCTCGGAATCTCAAGAATACAGGAAATTGGGGCTGGAACAAGACAAATCCAACAATATATTATGAGCTATAGCTTAAGAAGGCTATTTAAGCTGCTTTAATGTTTTTATTGATTGAATTTCTTTAAAAATAATTTTATTTTTCTCTTTTTTTTTTCTTAAACAAATCAAACTAAATTGTTTAAATAAGTTCTTTCGGTTCGTTATGGATATCTAAAAAGTTAAATTTTTCGTAAAACTGTTCGCGTGGGATATATTTAGCGCTCCAAATTTAAAGGCCATCTTGTTCTGTTTCAATAAAGTCATCCTAAAATAAATCTTCTAAACAAACAGTTTCTTCTTGGCTTGTTATGTCTTTCTCTATGAATTCATCAATAACATCTGTCCCAACTGAATTTGTCATAAAAACTAAAGATTCCATGTTTTCAACTCCAATTTGAAGAATTATCTGGTAGATAATTTGGTTTTATAAAATAAGATTTCTTAAAGTATAGTAAAACCTTTACGATAATATTGAAATAATTAGAGGAAATCAAATTGCCAGAATATGAAGTTAAGGTAAAATTCTACATATTTCCTTATAGAAAATTTAAAATAAACGCTAAAGATGAAAAAGAAGCAAGAAAAATCGCTAATGACCAAGCTCAACATATCATTGATACTTTAGATTTTAGCATAACTAATATAAAGGCAAAAGAATACCTCATGGACAAATTTCTGTGAAAATTTTTATTTTTCTCTTTTTTTTTTTCTTTTGGCTAAGATTAAAATTAGATTACTTCTAAATTCAAGTTGTAAACAAATACAAATGAAAAAATCTAACTCTATATATTCTTTAAATTAATCATTTTGAGAATTTTAATTAAAAATCGAATTTTTTTTAAATAATTTTATTTATTCGTTCTATTTTTTTCTTTATTGAGATTGAAAAACGGAAACATAAATGGTATTTTAGAAGCATAATTTAAAAAATCTTCACCATATTTGGCTTTTAAAGATAAATCTTCTATTTTGGCTAAAAAGATATAAGCAATACATTCTGCAATCCATATATAGACAATCCAAGAGCTTTTAAAAATTTCATAAGGAAAAATTATATTAACAGGAGTAGTTTCTAAACTTGTAATAGTAAACCCAAGAGTCAAGATGATTATACTAACATATTGAGGATGCCTAATATATTTATATGGACCTTTTTTAATTAATTCTTTTCTATGGATAATTTGATAAATTAAACTATAAGTAAAAAAGAGGCTTCCGAAATAAATTATATATATTCCTGGATAACCAAAGAAAGCAGAAAAATCCATTAATAAAATAGAAGGATTGTGAAAAAATGCAATAAGATAACCAATTAATGGTAAACTCATTATACCATGCCATATGGAAGCATTTGGTATGTATTGAAAAACAGGAATAAGATATCCTATAACTTTTAGAATGCCCTCTTTAAATTTATTTAAGAGATCCATATATCTTATAAAACAATGTAAAATTAAATTCCTTATTGTTCAAATTAATTATTTTGAGAATTTTAAATGAAAATCGAAGATATTCAAGATATAATCTATGAAAAGGAAGAAAACGGAATCTGTACCGTTACAATTAACCAACCCAAAAGGAAAAATGCAATGTCATTTGTAACCTTTTTAGAAATTGAGACAGTGCTAGCAGATATGGAATCTGATAAAAATACTAAAGTTTTAATTATTACTGGCTGCGAAGAAGCTAACGCGTTTTCGTCAGGTGGATATTTCAATATGAATATGATAACTTCAATTCCCAAAGAAATATTGGAAGAAATTGATTTAACAGATATCGCGATGAAAAGATTGGCTATGAAATTTTGGAATTTTTCTAAACCGGTAATCGCTGCTATAAACGGATTAGCGGTAGGTGCAGGTTTTACTATGCCCTTACTAGGAGCTGATTTAATTTATATGTCTGAAGATGCTTGGATTGGTTTTTATTTTATGAGGCGCGCAGTAATAGCGGAATTCAGTGCCCATTTTTTACTTCCATTTTACATTGGTTTTCAGAAAACCAAAGAATTGCTTTATTTTGGTAAAAAGATAACTGCTCAAGAAGCCTACGAGCTTGGTCTTTTAAATAAAGTTTTACCAAAAGAAGAATTGATGCCATTTGTTAGAGAACAAGCGTTAAGACTCATTCCTCCTAAAGGTCCGTCTTTATCGATAAAATTAATGAAAAAAAATATGCATAATTATTTTAAAGACATTCTATCAAGAACACTAGACCTTGAAAACGAAGGTCTCAGAACTCTTTTAAAAACCCACGACTTTAGAGAATCGTTGAAAGCATTAGGTCAGAAACGAGATCCAACTTTTAAAGGAAAATAGTAATTTAAGTAATAATAATTGTTTTAACTAAGTTAGATTTGGACTATGACTATTGATAAAATTGGTTTTGATAACGAAAAGTATCTAAAAGAACAATCTAAGAGCATCTTAGATCGAGCAGCTCAATTTGGAAATAAATTATATCTTGAATTCGGCGGAAAACTTGTCTATGATTATCATGCTTCGCGAGTCCTTCCAGGGTTCGACCCAAATGTGAAAATGAAGCTTTTGAAGACTCTTAAAGATAAAATTGAGGTAATTATTTGTATATATTCTGGAGATATAGAAAGGAGGAAGATTCGCGCCGATTTTGGCATAACATATGACAATAATGCACTGAAATTAATCGACGATCTTCGAGATGGGGGGATTAACATATGTGCCGTGGTAGTGACGCGTTATAACGGCCAACAAGCAGTAAAACAATTCATGAATAAGCTGGAACGCCGCAATATAAAAGTAGTTACACATCAGCTAATTAGAGGTTATCCAACCAACATTGATTTAATTATAAGTAAAGAGGGGTATGGTTCAAATGAATACATTGAAACATCCAAACCTATAATCATTGTCACTGCACCCGGACCAGGTAGTGGGAAATTAGCAACTTGTCTTTCTCAAATGTATCACGAACATATAAGGGGGGTAGATGCGGGTTATGCTAAATTTGAGACTTTTCCAATTTGGAACTTGCCGTTAAAACATCCTGTAAATATGGCATACGAATCGGCGACTGCTGACATTGGGGATTTTAATCAGGTGGATCCCTTTCATCTTGAAACTTATAATATTACCGCAATAAATTATAACAGAGATGTTGAGATTTTTCCGGTGGTCAAGAAAATTATGCTAAGGATTATGGGTAAAAAATTAGTATATAAATCTCCTACTGATATGGGTGTAAGTAAAGCAGGTTTTGCTATAATTAACGATAATCTGGTGCAGCAAGCAGCAAAACAGGAATTGATACGAAGATATTTTCGATATAGCTGTGAATATGCAATGGGTGTTGCGGAAAAGAAAACTGTACAGAGAGCGGAATTGTTGATGAAAGAATTGAACCTCACAGTATTTGATCGAGAAGTGGTAAAAGAGGCTCGTCAAGCGTCTATAGCTGCCCAAAAAAAAGGTAAAGGAAATGATGGTGTATTTGCTGGAGCTGCATTACAATTGAGGAATGGAAAAATAATAACTGGTAATAATTCTCCACTGATGCATGCCGCTTCCAGTTTAGTCTTAAATACGATCAAAGAATTAGCCGGTATCCCTAAAAACATTCATCTTTTGTCTCCAAATATTTTAAAATCCATAAGTTATTTAAAATCGGAGATTTTTAATAACAAGCGATTGAGTCTTAATCTTGGAGAAACTCTTATAGCCTTAAGTATAAGTGCCGATTTCAATCCTTCTGCTAAAGTTGCAATAGAAAAACTTAAGGAACTTTATGGTTGCGAAATGCATTCGACTCATATACCCACTCCAGGAGACGAAGCTGGTTTGAGAAGATTAGGCCTTAATATAACTTCAGATCCAAATTTTTCATCCAGAAGTCTTTTTATAACCTAATTATATATCAAAAATTTAATTTTTATAATCTCGAAATTCTTATTAAATGTGATTGCTATTTAATATATTTATAAAGACCAATTAATAATTATTATAAAAATCAGAGATGTGAAATATAGAATTGACAGATGCCAATGAGAGTAATACACGATTTATATTCATTACGGGAGGTGTAATGTCTGGTATAGGTAAGGGAGTTGTTACCGCTAGTATAGGAAAGGTGCTCCAATTCCGGGGGTTCAATATTTCGGTGGTTAAGATCGACCCTTACCTGAATGTTGATCCAGGAACGCTTAATCCAATTGAACACGGTGAATGTTTTATTACAGAAGATGTATGGGACTTTACACCAGTGCCAGAGTCAGACGAAAGATGTTATAAAATTTCTGAGATAGACCAGGACTTCGGGACTTACAGTAGGTTTTTGGGTATAGAGATGCATCCTTCACATAATATAACTTCTGGCCAGATTTATTTATCAACTATCTTAAGAGAAAGAAAAGGTAAATTCTTAGGAAAAACCGTACAATTAATCCCTCATGTGACTAGTATTATAAAGAAAAGATTAATGGACATTTCAGAAAGTGAGAATTTAGATGTGTTATTAATTGAATGTGGAGGGACTGTAGGCGATTTAGAATCAAGTATCTTTTTGGAAGCTTTTCGACAAATTAAATTGGAATACCCTCATCGCACGGCTTTAGTTCACGTAACTCTTGTTCCTTATTCTCGGGCGGTTGGTCAACAAAAATCAAAACCAACGCAACATTCTGTTAAAATGCTTCAAAGCGTGGGCTTACAACCAGATATTATAATAGGTCGAAGTGAAAAACCTTTAGCTGACGATATAAAATCGAAAATCTCCCTTTATTCAAACATTCCAGAAGCCGCAGTAATTTCAAATCCCGATTTAGATATCGTATACGAATTACCCTTATTATTTGAGGAACAAGGATTAGGAGATTTTCTTTGTGAACTTATAGATTTAAAAGCAAAATTAGTTTCATATAGCGAAGTCACAAATTATTCCGAATGGGTAAAAATGGTAGAGTTATACAAAAACGCTAGTAAAACGGTAAGAATTGCGATGCCTGGCAAATATTTTAATATATCTGATTCGTATATTTCCATCAACGACGCCTTAGAACACGCAGCGGCTCATCAAGGATATAGGACTGAATTGAAAATGATTAATATCACCGAAGACACCAATATTGAAGAAGCATTAAGAGATTGCGATGGAATATTATTAACACCTGGTTTTGGCGAGAGGGCTGTTGAAGGGATGATTAAATCGGCTGAATATGCTATGGAAAAGAAAATGTCCTTTTTGGGTATTTGTTTTGGTGCTCAGTTGTTTTACATTGCCTTCTGTAGAAAATATTTAGGATTAACTGGAGCAAACTCCTCTGAAATAGTTCCCGATACGCCATACCCAGTGGTGGATCTTTTAGAAAGCCAGAAAGGCGTGACTGAGAAAGGAGGAAGTATGAGATTAGGTGCTCATAAAATAATTATTGAGAAGAACACTAAACTCTTTAACGCTTATAACCAAAAAGAAATTAAAGAAAGGTTTAGACATAGATATCATATTCAAGAAAGATTTATTACAGAAGAAGCCAAACAAAAAGGAATGATTGTATCAAGTAGAGATGAAACCGGGAAAATAATAAATAGTATTGAATTAAATCGAGACGACCATTGGATGGTTGGAACCCAATTTCACCCCGAATTTAAATCAAGACCATACGCTCCTAGTAAGTTATATTTTGATTTTATAAAAGCATGCGTTGCTAAAAAAGCTGGAAATAATTAAAGTACTATGATTATTCAACAGCTTAATAAATATTCTTAAAAGAAATTAATAGCTATTTTTAATTTAAGGATATAAAATAAGAAGAATATATTTGTACAAATGCTTTATAAGAAAGAAAGACCCGCAATTTTAATGCTTAAAGATGGTCGATATTTTCAAGGAATTGGGTTTGGTGCGACAAAAACAATTTATGGTGAAATCGTATTTAATACGATAACGGGGGCGGGTTATAACGAGACTTTAACGGACCCTTCTTATAAAGGACAAATTGTTGTAATGACCCACCCACTCGTTGGAAATTACGGAGTTCCAGCTTGGGAAAAAGACGAATATGGTATTAACAAATATTTTGAATCTGATTCAATTAAAGTAAGCGGATTCGTTGTAAACGAGTGTTGTAAAAATCCGAGCCATTACGAAAGCGTAAAGACCCTAAACGAATTTCTTTTAGAGGAAGATGTTCCCGGAATAGAATGGATAGATACTAGAGCGATAACTAAAATCTTAAGAGAAGAAGGAGTTCAAGTTGGATTACTAGCGGTGTTTAATCCGGGTGAAAAACCTAAAATTGATGAGTTAAAAGAGAAAGCAAAAAATGTGGCCGATCCTAACTTAAGACATTTAGCAAGCGAAGTTTCGACTAAAGAAGTCAAGAAATTTACCCCTCCTAATCCGAAAGGAAAAGTAATCGTAATTGATTTGGGAGTTAAACATAATATTATTAGAAATTTAGTTAAAAGGAAAAGAGTAGTAATTTTAGTTCCGTATAACTATTCTTACGAGAAAATTATGAGTTATAGACCAAATGGTGTATTTATATCCAATGGGCCGGGAGATCCAGCCATGTGCAAGAAAGCAATTGAAGTAGCCCGTAGTTTAATCAAAAATAATATTCCAACCATGGGCATATGCTTGGGGAATCAAATAATTGGTATAGCTGCCGGTGGATCTTCTTATAAGTTAAAATACGGTCATAGAGGGGGAAACAAAACGGTTATTAATCCAATAACGAAACGATGTTATATTACATCTCAAAATCACGGGTTTTGCGTGAAAGATTTTGAAAAGGGAGGCTTTAGCGAATTTCTCACTAACATAGATGATGAATCAAATGAGGGGATAATTCATGATAGTAAGCCTATTTTTGCCGTTCAATTTCACCCTGAAGCCTGTCCAGGACCCTTAGATTCGTTGTATCTATTTGATAAATTTATCGAACAAATGGAGTTATGATTATGCCGTTAGATAAATCGATAAAAAAAGCTTTAATTTTAGGCTCTGGGGGCATCCGAATTGGGCAAGCTGGAGAGTTTGATTATTCAGGAAGTCAAGTTTTAAAAGCCTTAAAAGAAGAAGGTATAGAGACGATATTAGTTAATCCGAATATTGCTACTATTCAAACTGACCCTACATTATCCGATAGAGTATATTTACTTCCCATTAATGTAAAATATGTTGAAGAAGTAATAAAAAAAGAGAAACCAGATGGCATTTTACTGGCATTTGGAGGTCAGACAGCTTTAAATGTCGGTGTCGAACTAAAAGAACTTGGCATTTTGGAAAAATATAAAATAAGAGTCCTTGGAACCCCTATAGAGGCAATTGAGGTTACTGAAGATCGAGAATTATTCGTAAAAGCTATGAATGAAGCAGATGCAAAAGTGTGCCAAAGTAAAGCAGTAACATCATTTAAAAAGGCGATTGAAGTAGCTCAGGAATTTGGGTTTCCTTTAATGCTCCGAGTAGCTTATACTTTAGGAGGTAGAGGGTCAGGTATCATTGATAATATGAAAGATTTCGAAAGAATGGCAAAACAAGGGTTAGCCCAATCGAGGATTAATCAAATCTTAATCGAGGAATCCGTATGGGGTTGGAAAGAAGTTGAATATGAAGTGGTACGAGATTCTGCGGATAATTGCTTTATAAACTGTAACATGGAAAATTTCGATCCTGTGGGAATTCATACAGGAGAGAGTATAGTAGTAGCACCGAGTCAAACATTAACTAACGAAGAATACCACATGCTTCGGTCTGCTTCAATTCGAGTTATTCGGGGTCTTGGGATTATCGGCGAATGTAACATTCAATACGCACTAAATCCTTTTTCGAAAGAATTTCGAGTTATTGAAGTCAATGCTCGCCTTTCAAGATCATCTGCTTTAGCCTCTAAAGCCACTGGGTACCCATTAGCATACATTGCTGCAAAATTAGCAATCGGATATACTTTACCAGAGCTAAAGAACAAAATTACTGGAATTACAACAGCATGTTTTGAACCTGCTCTAGATTATTTAGTTCTAAAAATTCCACGATGGGATTTAACGAAGTTTCAAAAAGTTGATAGACGCATTGGCTCTCAAATGAAAAGTGTAGGAGAGGTTATGGCAATAGGAAGAACATTTGAAGAAGTTCTCCAAAAAGCAGTAAGAATGTTAGATATTGGAATGAAAGGATTAGTAGCAAATGATTTAGAACTAATTGATGATATTAACGAATTAAAATATACATTAAGAAACCCTACGGATTTAAGGCTCTTTAGAATTGCTGAGGCAATTAAAAAAGGAATCTCAATTGATGAAATATATCGGTTATCAAGAGTAGATAAATGGTTTTTGTATAAATTAAAAAACATAGTAGATCTTAACCGTCAGATACAAGATATTGAATTGCTTGAATCAGATGATGATGAGAAAAAATATTGGTTAGAGCGTGCTAAAAGATTCGGTTTTTCAGATGGACAAATTGCTAAGATAATGGGCGTTGATACAATATTCATTCGACAAATGAGAAGAAGACTAAATATTCATCCTTATGTTAAAAGAATTGATACTTTAGCCGCCGAGTGGCCCGCAGTGACTAATTATCTATATTTAACATACAGCGCATCGGAGCACGATATTAATTTTGAAAAGGAACATAATTCTAATCTTAAAAAAGTTATTGTATTGGGTTCGGGGACATATCGTATTGGCGCTTCTGTAGAATTTGATTGGGGCTCGGTCAATTGCTTATGGGGCTTAAAGAAGTTGGGAATCGACCAAGCAATAATGATTAATTATAACCCTGAAACAGTATCGACTGATTACGACATTTCTGATAAGCTTTATTTTGAGGAATTATCCGGAGAAAGAGTATTAGATATCTGCGAACTCGAGAAAGCAGACGGTATCGTAGTATCCGCAGGGGGACAAATAGCACAAAACTTAGCTTCAAAATTTTCTAAATATTCTGAAATCTTTCGTAAAACAGGTATAAATATCTTGGGAACTCATGGAACGCGTATCGATATGGCGGAAAATAGGAGCAAATTCAGCACCTTATTAGATCAATTAAATATAAAGCAACCTGAATGGAATACATTGACAACAAACGAAGAAGCCATCGAATTTGCGCAGAAAGTGGGGTATCCGATACTCGTTAGACCTTCATATGTATTAAGTGGTGCAGCTATGAGAGTTTCTTACGATGAAAAAACACTAAAAGATACTCTTGATCTTGCCGTATCCGTATCAAGTGAATACCCCGTTGTTATAACTAAATTCTTTACAGATGCTAGGGAAATAGAGTGCGATGGTGTGTGCGATGGTGAAAATGTATTTATCGGTGCTATTGTAGAACACATCGAGAATGCAGGTATTCACAGTGGAGATGCTACTATGGCAATCCCTCCTCAAACAGTTTCCAATGAGGTTATTTCAAAAATTGAAGATTATACGAATAAAATTGCCTTAGCATTAAAAATTCACGGTCCTTTTAATGTTCAATATCTCGTTAAAAATAGCGAAGTTTACGTAATTGAATGCAATTTAAGATCTAGCAGAAGCATGCCCTATGTTTCGAAAACTCGAGGTATAAATTTAATGAGACTTGCAGCTGAAGTTATAATGGGAGAAAAGATTCCAAAAAGATTAATGAAACTTCCTATTGGAGATTATGTGTCAATAAAAGCTCCCATGTTTTCTTTCATGAGACTTGATAAAGCAGATCCGATACTTGGAGTTGAAATGGCGAGCACTGGAGAGATCGGGATAATTGCAGATGATTTTCCAGATGCTTTAATTAAAGCTCTTGAAGCAACGGAACAAATAATACCTATAGAGGGGGGAAACATTTTAATTTCAGTTGGTGGAAACGAACTCAAGAAACAAATTATTCCCTTAGCCAAAAAAATAAAAGATTTAGGTTTTACGATTTTTGCTACAGAGGACACGAAAAAAGCTTTAAACAAAAACGATATTAAAGCTGTGAGACTTTATAAGGTCCATGAGCATGGATTGGAGCCTAATATCATGCAATGTCTGCAAGATGGGCGTATTGATATGGTAATTAACATTCCTTTACCAACTACAATCGAGGAGAAATTTAAAACCATCATGGAAGACGAATATAAAATTAGGCGCATGGCAGTAGACTACAATATCCCCGTAATAATTAATTTACAGTTAGCAAAAGCTGTTATCGACGCTATAAAAAACATGCGTGAAAAGAAAATTGAAATAAAGTCGCTTAACGAGTATCATCAAACGCTAAAAGAAGTATATTGGTAAATTAAAATAAAAGAATTAATACAATAGTTCTATTTTTTCTTATCTTTATTTTTTTCAATAAATCTTTCATATGCTAAAGAAATAATAAAATAATTTTAGTTTTTTTCATCTTTGAACCAATTTAGTAATTATAATTTTTTCGCAAAAAGTTACTAAGATTTTATTAACATCAAAAGATATATATTTTTATTATGAGTGATCATGAAATTTTGATAGCAGTGCTAGCTGTAATTGGATCTGTTATAGGAATAATTATTACCATTTTCTTAGAATTTAGAAAAAGTAGAAAAAGAAAAATAGAAGATGCATTAATGAATAAAATTTTCCCTTATTATGCATTAATTCTTGAATTGATAATTAAAATTGACTTAAAACTTACTAAACAAATAGACTATGATTTTAAAAATTTAAAAATTCCTATGAAAAAATTCTATAAAATAATCGCAGATTCATTCATTTATATACAAAATCCAAATTCTCGGCAATTATCTATAGATATTCTAAAAATTTCTGAACTATTAAACTTAAAAATTAATGATATCGAAATACAAAAACCAGAAGATGAGAAAAAATTATTATCTTTGCTTGTTA
>JAUWZT010000220.1 GCA_030615145.1 Promethearchaeota archaeon
GAAACTTAGATATATATGTCTTTGTGTTGAGAATAATTTTTAAAGCTGAAGTAATCTTTCTTCAGATTTTGAAGTTCAATAGACTATCTAAGTCCGTTCTACATAAAACATAGCAGACATTGATGTGTTATCCTTGAATCCTCATTACATAGAGAGTGTGAAATTTCGTTTTAGATTTATATGCCATGATTTATTTTAGTACTAAATAATAAAAGATTGATTAATTGCATTTCAAAGTGAATTTATAACATGAAGATTGAAAAATCAAGCCAAGAACTTGAAAATGAAGTAATTTATGCTGGTTTTTGCATTCATTGCGGAAGTTGCAACGCATTTTGCCCACATATGGATTTTAATGAAGAAACGGGATTAGCTTACGTCGTTGACGAATGTGCTGAGACTGTTGGTTTGTGCTATAATGCATGCCCACGAAGTTTCCTTCCTGTATCCGAAATTGAACAAAAAATGTTCGGTCAAAATCGTGTTGACTTAGCTGTTGGGGTCTATAAAGATATAATTCAGGTTAAATCCAAAAATAAAGATGAGATTTTATTCAATTTAGTTTCAGCCGCATTCGACTCTGGAATTGTTAAACATTTTGTTTTGAGCAAACCTAAAAGTCAAAAACCACCTGTCGCTTTTCCTGTAGTTGTTGATAGCGCGAATGATGCTAAACAATACATTCCTAACAATCCCAATCAAAACGCTGGGCCCTTAATCACTGGAATTGGAAGAGCTTATTTGGATAGAAAGCGGGATATAGGTATTCTAGCGAATCCATGTCATCTTCAAGGCCTTGCAAAAATTTTAACAAGCGATTTTAACACGGGGGCCGAGCGTACTTCCTTAAAGATAGGCTTTGCTTGCTCTTCTGGTGGAATGGCGGGCTGTAAATATTGTACTGATTACACTGGAGAGTTTTCTGATGTTTCTTATAGTCCTTGGGGCGCACCTAAAGGTTCTGGAGAAGCATTTTTGATTATTAGAACTGATGTAGGACAAAAAGTCGTAGATCATGCTATAATGAAGAAATTAATCGAAGTTACTGATAAAGAGCCCGATCTTAGCGAAATGAAAAAGTTCATAAATAAGAAGAGAAAGAAAAACTTCTTAAATTTGTTAGGTAGAGATTTAATTACTGCCAAATACTTACATTTAAACATTGACGAATTCAAGGACTTACTCGAATAAAACTTTTGAAGTATTTAACTCAAACCTATTTTTTTTTGTATTTCTTTTATTAATGTTTCAAATATAATTTTATTATCTTTACCCGATTTTGAGCTCGTTTCAAAAAGATAAGGGATATCATGTTCTTTCCCAAACTCCTCAGCTTCTTCTCGCTTAACAGTTCGTCTTGCGTCAGCTAGATCAACCTTTTCTCCAATTAGTATAAACACGGGGTCTGAAGAATGGTTTTGAACAATATCATACCATTCTTGAAGGTTCTGGAAACTTGTATATCTAGTAATATCGTAACATAGCAGGCAACCGTGAGCTCCTCTTGCATAATTCGGTAAAAAAAATCTGAACCTTTTTTCGCCAGCAAAGTCCCAAATTTGAAGTTTTACTACCAGATTTTCAAATTCCATCTGGTAAGTGGCTAAATCCGTTCCAATAGTGATTTTCATTGGAGTAAAATGCCCAGTAATCAGTCTCTGTATCATGGTGCTTTTACCGACCCCCCCATCTCCTACAACGACTACTTTAAAAAGATATTTGCGTTTTTGATCGGCTGGTTGCGACATAATATACAATTATTTGAAATTTATGTAATTAATATATGGATTAGATTTTAATAAATATAATTTTAATAAGTTAAAATAGTTCTATAATTTATTCTCTAGACAAATCTCGATTAAACTTTTTATTTATTTTAGTAAGATTTTCGATTATGTTTTTACGATTTTCTTCGGGCAATTTTTTCAGCAAATTTTCAAAATCAGCGTGATTTTTGTTGTTTAAATCTTTGTAGATAATGATAAGTAAAAAACTTGCTACTAGAGGAGAAATTATAACAATTAAAAATGATGTGACGAATATATTTAATGGTAGTGAACCCTCAATTCCAGTGCCCGGTAAATAATACGAAAATCTTGAAAAAGTGTTATCAATAAATAAAACAAAACTTATATTTAAGATGTTTAGGAATATGAATGTACTTAAGTTAACAATGTTTACAATTTTAAAACTCTTCAATTTTAGATGTGAGATTACTTTATCTAAATCACTTTTAAGTAAAGTATTGTTTTGAGCTTGCGTACTGAGATCATTATTTTTCAACCGAATACTTATTTTGGAATAATTCCATACATCAGTTAGTATCCAATAAAACCCGAATGTGTAGAGAAAGTTAAAAATTATGTTAAAAAATAGATCATAAGATTGAATTAGCTGTGGATGATAATAAGATTCTGCTCCTATCCAAAACAATAAAATTAATTGGAGTATTGCAGTGAAAAACAATCGATTAGCGTGCTTTTTTTCTAATCCTATGGGGTTATAAGTAATTTGGGTGCTATTTAAAGTGGTTCTCCATTTATTTGTATTAGTTATTCTGAAAAATACCGAATACGCAAACGTGATAATTGGAAATAACAGTAGAAATAAATTTTCCCAAGATTGAGCGAGGACAAATAAATACAAAATAACAAAAATTATTATGTCTCTAAGTAAAGTCTCGTTAAGTAATTCTCTTAGAAGTAAATAATTTTCATCAGAATTTTTTTCACTCATTTTTTAATAAAAACGTTTTAAAAACATATATACTCTATGATATTATTAGTTTTAAATTATAGATTAATAATAATTATCAAAATTTCCTTCGGTGTACAAAATAAATTACCTCGATTTCTTTCCATATGACCAATTTAGACGCGACCAAGAAGATATCACGAAAAAAGTTGAAAAAGCTTCAATTGAAAAGAAAATTACTTTACTTGCAGCTCCAAATGGTACAGGTAAGACAATAATTGCTTTAAGTGCCTTATTACCTCTATCAATACGAAATGATTTAAAGATCCTCTATATGTGTCGTACTCACTCTCAGAATACAAGGATTATTAAAGAACTAACGAAAATTTCAAATTTTCTAAAAAAGAAAACCCCCCAAATCCAAATAAACGGACTTTCCATTAGGGGAAGGAACGAAATGTGCCTTAACGAAACACTATTATCGTTAAAACTTAAACCAAAAGAATCAATGTCCGTGTGTGGAGACTTAAGAAAAAATAAAAATTGTAGATATTTTCTAAATTTAATCAAAAAAAGAAGTGAATACGATAACCCTATCGATATTGCTCCCGATTTATTAAGTAAACCGGTTGATGCCGAAGAATTAATTAACTTATGTAAGGATAAAAAATTATGTCCTTATTTTTTGAGCAAATTTCTTCTGAAAGAAATGAGAATAATAATATGCAATTACCAGTGGATTTTCAATCCTTTTATACGCGAAAATTTTTTACAATTTATAGATGAAGAGCTTAATAATTGCATTTTAGTGCTTGATGAATGCCATAATGTAATTGATATGGCAACAGAAATTAATTCCGATAGAATAACGCCGTACTCACTTAGAATAAGTCTAAAGGATTTAGAAATTTTCCGGTCACCAAGTATTATGCAGAGGTTTGTAAAAGTCCTATTAAGCCATTTAGAAAAGAAGAAAAAGAGTTTAAGTGTGGCAGAAATAGAAATTAAAGCAGAAAATTTCTTGCTTCAAATTTATTCACGGTTAGGGCTTACAAATTTAAACGATTTTAAGAATCTCGTTAGGGATTTACACAATTTCAGTGTTTCAATTCACGACGAAAAGGTTGCAAATGGTGATATTTCAAGAGATTTCGTAGGAGCTTTAGCAGAGTTCTGGTTAAAATGGATAAGATGCTATTTACTGGATAATTACTTCTTTTGTTATAATCTTAAAAGGGTAAGAGAGAAACCGATAATTTCAATAGAGATTGTTGCGTTAGACCCAAGAGATATTGTTATTCCCATTTTAAAAGAGTGTTATACTAGTGTGCATCTTTCTGGAACTGTAAATCCTTATGTTTATAATAATTTAATGGGTTTAAGAGACAGTGGAAAAAGCTATAAGGGAATCGTTGCGAGTTCACCATTTCAAAAGGAAAACATTAAAGCAATAATTACAGAAGGTGTAGACACACGTAGAGGGAGTCGAACAGGTCCAATGTTTAAAAAAATGCTCTCTAAAATTGATGAAGTAATTTATAGCACTCCTGCTAACACAGGTATCTTTTGTGCTTCATATAAAGTTCTAAACGCATTAGTTACGAATGGTATTGAATCTATAGTCAATAAGAATAAAAAACAATTATTTATCGAGGAACCAGGACTTTCTGCTTCCGAAAATGCCTACTTGGTAAACGATTTCAAATCAATGGCATCCCCTTCTCGTAATGGTGCTGTTTTATTGGGCGTGTGTGGAGGGCGAAATTCAGAAGGAGAAGATTACCCGGGAGATCATATGAATTCAGTAATTATTGCTGGATTTCCGTATCATTTACCAACCCCCAGAGTTAATGCAAAAATAGAATATTACGATAAGGTTTTCGATAAACAAGGATGGAATTTCGCGTACCTATATCCTGCCGTTCAAAGGGCAAACCAAGCTTCTGGGCGCCCTATACGAAAAATCAAAGATAAAGGCGCAATAATATTTATGGATTTCCGTTTTAAACAAAAGTACAAATGGATTTCTGAATGGATAAGAAAAGAACTTGAAGTTGTGCCAGATAAGGATGGCGTTTTGATTAAAAATTTATATCCCTTTTGGCACAGTTAAAATATTAGGGAGAAACAATTATTTTAAATCAATTCAAGAAGTTTAATGCATTTAATGTAAATTAAGATACATATTAGCTAATTTTTTAGATACAATGCCCCATGTAAAATATTTTTTAACCCGTTTATATCCATTTTCTTTAATTTTATAATAATAACTTGAATCTAATAATACACGCGATTTTATAATCTCATCAGGAATTTGATTTACGAGATTCAGTATATCAGTTTTGTAGATAGAATTGTTCTCAATTTGATCT
>JAUWZT010000166.1 GCA_030615145.1 Promethearchaeota archaeon
AACTTATTAATGAATGCGTGAACGATCTGATATATTTAGCTGATGAAAGAGAATTGTCATTAGAACTTAATGTTCAAGAGAATATTTTTATTCCAATTGATAAAAATAAAATTACACAGGCAATAAAAAATATCGTATCAAACGCAATAAAAAATGCTCCTCCAAAAGGAAATATTTCAATAAGCTTAAATAGAATGAACAAACACTTACAGATATCAATAAAAGATACAGGTGTAGGATTTACTGAAACTGAGAAACAAAGACTTTTTCAAAAATTTGGAAAAATTGAAAGATACGGTAAAGATTTCGATGTTGATATAGAAGGTCCAGGTCTTGGATTGTATTTAGCTAAACAGATTGTAGAAATGCATGGAGGTAAAATTTGGGCAGACTCTGAAGGAATAAATAAGGGAGCAACTTTCATAATTGAATTACCAATTAATTTATAAATTTTAGTACTAGTCCTTGATTAAGGAAAAAGGATTATAGGTGATCAAATAACACATTAAACTCATGAAACTTAAAAGGTTTTAAGAAGTATCGATTCGCACCTGTTTCTTCAATTTTTTGGCTAATTGCAGGTTCGGGAACAGTAGTTATAATAAAAAGGTATATTTTTGTATTTTTCATCTAAAGACTATTTATCTAAATTAATAGATATTAAATTCAGAACCCACTTTTTAATTTGCATTATATTTTTAAGTAATCCCGCGACAAAATTATCTGGAAAGGGTTTTTCTTGGTCGAAAGTTTGAACTGTGCTCATCCACTTATTTAAAGCTAATTGAACCAAACTGGCTCCTTCTGCTTCCATGAATATAGGTACGACTGCAGCGCTTTCCCGGGCGTCTCCAATGGCAAAATAGACTTTTCGATTAATATCTTTTAACATAACAAAGTTTACGCATTCATCTAGTTTCCGTTCAACTAGAATAGTTTTAAGGATGTCAGTTTTCATAGAACTATCTTTCGTAAAAAAATTTTCTTTTCTATTCTTTAGTTTAGCCTGAACATTGGTGATTAACTTCTCCCCACTACTTCCTTCAGGGAAGTATTTTGTAATTCTCAAAGAATTCTCAAGAGTTTCGATCTTTATAAATTTCTTAGTGTTTGAATATAGGATAGCCTGAGAACCGCCTTTACTTTCCGAGGTAGAGAGTTTTATAAAAATATTTCGCATTGCAACGGAATTACTCGTATGATACGCTAATTCAAATAATTCTCGTGAAGATAATGGTTTATTACTTTCTTCAATTTGTTTAAAAGACCATTGAGTTGATATTACATTATTAAATTGATTTAAGAGTAAATTTTCTACCATCGTTAATAACCCTAAATATTTAGTATAATATTGTTCTTCTAGTTTTTATTATTTAGTATTGAATAATTATTATGTCATCGTAATTTATTATTAAAAGCGGTATTATATCTTTCATATCTTAAATTGAAATAATATTAGAAAATTATTATTTTTGAGTTATTTGATCGTAAGCTTTTTCAAATCTCTCAACAGCAGAAATAATATCTTCTGGCGTTGCCCCAATAGCGGCGTTCATTACGATATATGGAGCTATATATTCAGTACTACACGTCCCAAATACGCTTTCTTCAGGATTATATACTCGTGGACCAGTGACTCTTAAGTTATATAAAGCGCCCCCTAACGCGAACAACTGTTCTTTTTTTAAGTTATTTAAAGACACGGCAACAGCTACGGGATTAAATACATCGAGAATTTTTTCGTTGATTTTTTCGGCAACTCCTTTTAATTTATTTTCTAGTAATTTTCGATTATGTTGTTGTGCTATTAAGAGTTTTTGGTACCCTTCTATTCCTAAAGATAACATTGATATAAGAAAGTTCACAATTGGAGTAGCAGAAGCACGACCTGCGTAAGCTTGGCTGATTTTGGTTATAATTTCTTCGCTTGGAGATGCTATTATAGCTCCACCAACAGGAGTAAGAACATTTTTATCAGTTGATTGAATAATTGCATCCACTTTTCCAGCGTCGATACCAACCCGGATTAATTTCATCCATTCCGGACTTTGTACTCCATAGGCGTTAATAACTATATGAACCAGATCGTTTTTTTTAGCAAATTTACTAATCTCTTTAATATTGTCGTGTTCTCGAGGAGGAAAGAAGCTTGTTAAAGAGATTACAGCAAAACAATCACTATCTAAACTAGCTTCAATGTCTTCGATTGGTATTCTAACTGCATCCCCAAAAATTTTCCCTTCCACAGTTTTTATTCTCATTCCCATTAAATTAATTGCTTTTATTATAGATTTGTGGTCAATTTGAGGAACAATTACAGTTCTTTTATTAATTAATTCTTTTTTATTCCAATTTGGTCTGAGAGCCCCTAGACATAAAGCTAAAGACATTCCAGTGCATTGAGGGACGACTATTGCTTTTTTTATATTTGACATTCCAAATTTTCTAAGGAAATTAAGAGCTAAATAATTACTGAGTTCATACATTATAGAGCCTCCAGGAGCTTTTGGTTGTGGTGCTGTTAAGAATCCACTTCGTCCTATCCCATGACAAAATCCACTTGAAGTTTTTAAGTGTAAACTCGATGCAATTCTTGCTTCACGCTCCCCTACTCGAGAAGCTTTATCATCTTTGTCGGTATCCATATTTGAAAGCATTTGAAGCAAAAACTCGATTTGACCTTCGCTCCAAGGCTTTTGAGGGATAATTCTTTGCTCAAATAGAGTTTTCATTGGTTTTAAGAAATTATTTAAAACTAATTGCCCTCTATCTAACATATTTTGTGGAATTGATGTGCTCTTAAAATAATCAATAATTTTATTAAAGTCAAACATAAATTTCCCGTGAAATTACTTAAATTTTTGATTTGGCGGCCCCCAGGGGGATTTTCTCGAAAAGAACAATCCTCTTTCCATATCGAACCCCTATCCCTCCGCAGGATAACTGGGTTTGAAGCCCAGCGTCAGAGACCACTTATCGTATGAGATCGAGATGATCAAATCAAATTCCGACCGCCGGGGGCCAAATTATTTATTATAGAGATTTACTGTTAATACTTAATATTTATAGATTTAAATGAATTTTATGTTTATTTTAAATTTTCGATATTATCTAATTATTCTATCTTTAATGTCTTCACAATTTATTCGTCGACACCCAGGTGTCATTAATCCAATATTATAGATTGTGTCAATAAATTTGACTATAATATGAGATGTCGCACCAAATATGACGTATTTTTTATTTTCTGCGGATCTGTAATTAAATTTACCAACTCCAATTAGGTCTCCTTTGAGAGCGTAAGTCCTTTCTTTGTAGTTTTTTTTATTTGCAAAAAAAGTTATTGGTATTTTTACAATTTCTTGTACTTCGTTTTCTTCTTTTACAATTCTTACATCTTGGTCGATATAGGCTACAATAGCGGTAATAATAAATCCTTTAGGTGTAAGATGGTCGTCGATAGAGCCCAAAACATTGACATCTGTTTTAGAGATTCCTAATTCTTCTTCGAGTTCTCTTAACGCCGTATCTAAATAAGATTTATCAAGCATTGGATCGAATTTACCCCCGGGAAATGACATTTCTCCTGAATGTTTATCTGTTTTACTTTTGGTTCTTCGAATTAAAACTAAATCATACGGTTTATCCTTGTATTGAAGAATTAGAAAAACGATGGCAGAATTTGTAAAATGTTCGTGCGCCATAGCCAGACGATCTGGAGAATTAAAGTCTTTCAGCTTCCTTCTAATATAATTCTCATCAAAAATGAAATCCATAGGTATCAGTATTTTAGATATTGTATTAAATTATTAAAATTTCTTAGTAATTTGGTTTCGATATTTGATATACTCTTTTAAATCTTTTATTTTATCAAGTTTAAATCGCTCCAATCCTAAGTTTGAAAGAGTAAATCCATATAATTCTTCTAGAAAAGTTACAATCATATAAGCCGTTGCTCCCCAAATAGTATATTTTTTGCCATTTTCTTTATTGATGTAATTAAAGTAGAATATAGGGAACTTATTGCTATCAATGTCTACAGCTTGTTCTCGAAAATTTTTTTTACTTAAGAAGAAATCTACAGGTATTTTTAATATTTTCTGAACCTCTCTATCCTCTTTAATTAATTTTTGATTTTGATCAATGATTGCTACAAATGGGGTGATAATATACTTCGTCATTGTAGGAAAATCGTCAAGACAACCAAGAATTTTAATATTTTTCCTTGGGACGCCAATTTCTTCTTCAGTTTCTCTTAAAGCGGTGTCTTTTAAGGATATATCGTTATTAACTTCGAATTTGCCTCCAGGAAACGAAATTTCACCTCTATGTTTTGTTCCTCTATTTGAACGATGAATTAATATTAATTCGTAAGGTTTTTCTTTGTATGGAACGATAGAAAAAAGCACTGCTGAACTTGTAAAAAAATTGTCTTCAAGAGATATTCTCAAAGGTGAATCGCAGTCATAAAGTTTGCTCTTAATAAGATTTTCATCGAAAATTAAGTTCAAAGAATCCATGAATTTTAGGAAAAATTTTAAGATGGTAATTAATTTAAGATTATAATATTCAATCCTAATAAAATTTTTAGTAAGTGTTAAAATTGAAGTTACCTAAAGAACTTAGAGAGAAAGGAGACCTTAGCGCTACAGCAAGTAAGGGAAAAAGCTGTTCAGTGAAAGACTGTGGAGAGATCGCTATAAGATCGCTTTCAGAAAATAAATGGAAGACTTACGTTGAGAAAGCAAATTTAAAAATTTTTGAAAATAGGCAACATAAAATTTTTCTCTGTAAAAAACATTACAGGGACGCGAATAAATATAGAAAATCCCAAGAAAAGATATACCAAAAGAAGGGTTTTTTAGAAAATTCCGCTGCTTTAGGTAAAGGGAAACGTTGGGATTAACTTAACCTAAACGTTTTTATGTAATAAAATTCATTTGCTCGTAAAGAGAATTAATGCTAAGATAATCGCCATTAATAAGCCCTATTGTCAGTAAAGATAAGGCAATTATAAAAATTATAAGACCAATTAGTTTTTTTCTCATATTAATCAAAAATTATAATATTTGAAATAAATTAAAAATTTAGGTTTTCGTTATTTAGTGAGATTTATTAGCGTCCTAATTTTTATTTCAATTTTTTTAAGCTTTAAATCAAAAGCTTTGCTTTTAGCTTTAAAATCGTCTTCAGAAATTTCTTTTGCTGAAAATCGTCCTTTATTTAAGTTTCTCTCCGATTGGAGTTCAGCTTTTTCCATTTTTAATTCCTTAATCCAAAGTTTCATTCCATTTGTTAAATCTTTTTTCTCCGTTTCGAATTCCTTTTTTGCTTGGTTATACTTTTCTCGTAGCTTTTCAAACGATTCTTTATCGACTTTATGTAATTTAAATTCTTTTGACAGGTTTTTTAATTGAAAGATTTTCTTTTCAATATCGTCTTGAATTCTCTGAACAATAAATGGTTTCTCCAACTTTTGCTCTAATTCGCCTTCTTTTTGTTTTAATTCAGTTATTAAAGTTTTAATCGCTTCGAGTTTAATATTAACAGTTTTTTTATATTCTGGATCTACATCGTATCTTGGATCTTTTACAGATTTTTGAAGTTCTTTTAATTTTTCAAGCAATATTTGTTTATTTAATTGAGTATCATTATATTCTATGTTCAAAATCATTTGTTCCTTAACTTCAAAAGGTAGAGGTTTCTCTACAATTTCTTTTTCGGCTTTTTTATCCTTTTTCTTTTTGCCTTTTATTTCTGGTTTTTCAGATAATTCTTCGACGTCTTCGTCTATAATAATTTCCTCCGCGGGTTCTTCCCTAAGCTTTTTCTTGTCTTTAATGAATTCTTTAGCTTTCTCGACCTCGGTTTTCTCTGGCTTTTTTACGCTTGCTAGAACTGGCTTCCCACAGATTATACAGAATTTATCTTCACTTTTCAACGGATTGCCACAATATACACAATATTTAGCCATTTAACTTCTCACTTCTCGGTTTGTTTTAAAATAAGATATAATAAAATCATATTGTATTTGTAATTAAATTTTATTGGAGTCCAATAATTACACTTATTTCTCTGATTTATTAAAATAAATTATTGATTCTAATATTTTTATATTAAAAGATATTAATTTTAAATAATTATTAAATTACATCATAGATTCATTTCATTTTTCCTTTTTATTTCAATGTTAAAAATTGAGAAGAAAATTCCCGTCCATATTGGTCTTTTTGGTCATATAGATTCCGGCAAGACGGCAGTAGTCGCTGTTTTAAGCGAGTTTATTTCAACTGCTGGAATTGACGCTCATCCTCAGAGCAAGGAAAGGGGAATTACAATAGATTTAGGTTTTACGAGTTTAATTTTAGAGGAATATTTGATCACCTTAGTAGATGGTCCTGGTCACGCCGATTTGATTAAAATTAGTGCTTCTTCAGTGGAGATTATTGATTGTGTTCTAATCGTAATTGATATAACTAAAGGCCCTCAGATTCAAACTGGAGAACATTTAATAATGATAGAATCGCTCGACATAAAAGATGTTATAGTAGTACTTAACAAAATTGATTTGTTTAAAGGAGATTTAGATGCAGAAGTTAAGGAAATTAGAGAATTTTTTAGATCGACCTCATATGGTTCGGATATACCTATTTTTTCGGTTTCTGCAAAAAATCAACTCGGATTTGAAGATTTAAAACAAGGAATTTTAGAGAAAGTTAAAGCTTTGGATATTAAAAGAAATTACGAAGGAAGTGTTATTATCCCAATTGATCACCATTTTTTAATAAAGGGAAGAGGAGCGGTAATTACTGGTACAATATTGAAGGGGAGGTTAAAGCTAAACCAGGATATAGATGTGATCCCGGTTAATTCTTCAGGTAGAGTCAAAACTATTCAAATTTTTCGTCAGAATGTTGATGAAGCTAAAGCAGGCGATAGAGTTGGAATAAATATAAAGGGAATAGATATTAAAAAAATATATCGAGGTTGTTACGCTACAAATAATAAGAAAGCATTCGATTTTTGCGACTTAATTGATATTCGAGTAAAACAAAATAAATTATTCAAACCTAAGACTCAATTTGGAACCCAAGTGCATGTTACAATAGGGATGTTCACAGTTACGGGGAATTTATTTCCATATTACGAAAAAAATGGGAAAAAGATTCAATTAGAAAGTTCGGGTGATTTAAACGCATACAATGCCTTTTTATGGTTAAATGAAAAAGTCTTTATTAATAAGGAAAGAAATACAATGCTTTTAAGTCGATTGGACCTTCCACCAACATCTTTAAGGATACTCGGCGCAGCAAAATTGATCACAGTAATTAAAGACCCTCCAAAATTGTATAAGTTTAAACTAAAGAAAGGATACGTTCAAAACCCCGAACATACTCAAGGGATCGTTTGTAGCGGTTTAGCCCAAAGCTACGAAGGAGCTAAAAAAATCATTGGTCGCAAATTGGAGCCCCCCTTTACTAAAATTATTGATACATTTGGAACGAAAGGATTAGTAATTGTAGGGATTGACACAAAAGACCAAACCGTGAAAAAAGGGGACCCAATCGCTCTAAAAGAATTACGGAGTTTCACATTGAAATCTAAAAAAGATTTAAATTTGCTGAATTAATTTATAATATTAATTGAGGTTGAAAAAATGGAAAAAATTCGCCCACCAGAAATTAACATCGATCAAGATTTATTGGCAGAAATAATGCATAATTTAGAAAAATTAGAAAGCTCAACTGATTTAGAGGGCAGCGCAATCGTTTCAAAAACGGGTTTAAGAATTGCTAGCTCTGAAACTGCAGATATTATTGCCGACATTTATAGTGCAAGTCCTGCTACATTAATTTCGCTAGGAGAAAAAATAAGTAGCGGTTTAGGACAAGGAGAACTAAGAGAAATCATGATAAGAAGAGTAAAAGGTTACACTATTATATTGGTTAATGATACAGATAATAATTTCATGCTATTTACTAATTGCTTGAAAGGATATAAGTTGGGATATTATTTCCATAAAATTCGTAAATCTTTTAGAGAAATGGAGCCCATTCTTAAGAGGATTGAGACAAAAGAATTAAGAACTTCATAAATTTAGAAATAAACAAAATCTTGTTTTTTATATATGTATCCATGTAACAAGATCACCAGATTCTAAGGGATATACTGATGCTCCTACTTCGGCGAAAAAATT
>JAUWZT010000035.1 GCA_030615145.1 Promethearchaeota archaeon
AAGGAATTTAATTATAAAAACTTATATTCAATTAATGAAAAAAGTTTTAAAGTTAAAAACCGGAGAAACTATTATCATTAGACATGTTAAAGAATCAGATATTGACGGAATTTGTAATAACTTCAACGATGTTGTTGGTGAAGGGACATATCTTCCAGTTTTTTTCCCGGTAAGATCTGAATTCGAAAAACAATCGTGGTACAATAATATTAAAAAAGAAAGAGAAATATGTGTTGTAGCTATTCACCCAAAATTAAAAAATCCATACAATATCCTTGGTCAATGTGAAATCTCAAATCTAGAATGGGATGCTGCCACTCACGTAGGTAAATTAGGTATAATTGTACAAACAAAATTTAGAGATTTAGGTATTGGTTTTAATTTAATTGACGAAGCGATTCGAGAATCTAAAAAGCTAAATAATAAAGAAAAAATTATCTTAAGTTGTTTTTCTAATAACAAAAGAGCTCTATACCTTTATAAAAAAATGGGTTTTCAAATATTAGGTATAAGAAAGAAACAATTTTACATGGATTCTAAGTATTACGACGAAATTCTATTGGATTTGTGGATAGATGATTATTTAGCCAACAATCCTTAAATTCTTTCGAATTTAAAAGGGATTTCTTTACGGAAATCGAGTTCTCTTTTGATAGACTTCCCAACTCTCGGGAGTTAACGGATTTATGTTTAAAAAAATAAAGTTCAAATTTTTTAAATTAGTAACATAACTCATATTAAATTCTTTTATGTCATTATTTTCTAAAAAAAGAATAATTAGACCTTTTAGATTTTTTATTCCCTCCAATCCTTTAATACGATTTTTATCGATAAATAACTCTTGGAGATTTGTAAGATTGTCTAATCCACTAAGTGATAGAATTTTATTGTTAGAAAGCTCTAATTTAATTAATTCTACTAAATTTTCTAAATCCTCAATTCGCTCAATATAATTATTGGATAAATTTAAAACTTTTAAGCTTAGCAAGCGCTTTAACCCCTGAGTATGAGTAATCCGATTATCGTTAATATGTAAAGTAACTAAATTCTCGAATTTTTCCAAACCAGAAATTGTTTCTATTTGATTAAAAGACAAAAAAAGGTTTCTTAAATTACCTAAATTATCGAGATTCTTTAGTTTTAAAATAGCGTTATAGCTAAGATTTAATAGTTCTAAATCGTGCAAATTATCCAAATTTTCAATTTCTGTAATTAAGTTCCGATCCAACGATACTTTTTTTAAATTACCTAAATCCAGATTTTCTATCTTCTTTATTTTATTTGAAGATAAAGAGATTTCCTGGAGATTATTCAAGCCGTCTAAATTTTCAATCTTTTTAATTTGATTCTGCGATAAATTTAAAGTTTTTAATTGTGTTAAATGGCTAAGACCACGAATATATTGAATGTTATTTCTTTGGAGTTGTAAATGCTCTAATTTAACAAGCTTATTAAGAGCCGGAATTTCAGAAATATCATCCAACTTACCACCCTCACAATTTAACAAGATTATTAATCCTTCCCTTAATGTTACATTATATCCACAATAATTTACGTAATAGTCGTAAAGAATTAAATTAAAGCAAACTTCTAAGATTGAACGCGGAATGGGTGTATCGTAATTAGAATTAAATATTTCTACGGGAAACTCATAAATTTTTTTCTTAAAGCTTAATTTAATAGCTTTCTTCAAATAATCTTTAATGATTTTACGAGCTTTTTTTGTGTCAATCAATTTTAATGTTTCTACAGCAAAGAATTTTTGATCCATATTATTTACGTCATTTAGCGTAAACTCTAGAAGAGATACGAATTTTTTATTATAAAAATAGTTGTCTCGTAAGATGTTCCCTGATAAAACTCTGATTTCAAAACTCTCATCTGAAAGAAACAATTGTTCAAAATATTTAAACTCGTTTCCCTCATCCAAGGAAGAATAGAGGTTTAACGCGGTTTCCCTTAAACTCATATTATCTGAATTTACAATCCACTTTTTTAATATATCTCTTGCTGTTTTTTTACCAATTTGTTCCAAATTTTTTTTAATGTAATCAGGATTTAAATCCATCTTTAAAAAATTAAAATATACCTTTGAAATCTTCTATTAAAGAATCGTATTGCTTATTTAAAATATATTCTTCAATTTCAAATATATACAAATTTTTCTCTTTTAATTACTTAAATTCATTTGTATACACAAATAGATTTTATTGGGATTTCAAAAGTTGTGATTTGTTACACCAAAATAAAAAAAGAAAAAATGAAATGAAAAAAATATTTTGTGATTTTTCTATATTAATAGGAATATATACTTATTTCTATTAAAGAAACACCCCACAAGTATCTCAATTTTTTTGTAATAAAAAAAATTTATATATGTCAAATTTATTATTATGATAATTTGAATTTGTTATAATTTGTCGATATTATTATACGCTAAAAAATAATATTGATAAATGTATAAAAAATTTTGAATAAAATTAACAAGTTAAAATAAATAAAAATTAAAAAGCTGAATATTATGGCAGAAGAAGAAAGTTTTTTAAACGCGAAAGCCTTAGTTGTCGATAACGGTACAGGAATCTCAAAAAACGGTTTCGCTGGTGAAGACCAACCTCGTTCTGTATTTCCAACTCTTATTGGCTATCCTAAGTATGAATCGATAATGACTGATGTCGAACATTACACTCGAGAATATTACATTGGAGAGGAAGCTATGCAACTTAAAGGTGTTTTAAAGTTGATGTTTCCTGTAGAACACGGTATTATCGAAGATTGGACTGCTATGGAAAAGATTTGGCATTACACGTTTTACACCGACTTACGAATCGATCCTAGCGAACATCCAGTTCTTTTAACTGAAGCTCCATTAAACCCAAGACCAAACAGAGAAAAAATGGCTGAAATAATGTTTGAAACATTTAACGTTCCAGCCCTTTACGTTGCGATGCAAGCTGTCCTATCTCTTTACGCCTCTGGTCGTACTACGGGATGCGTAATAGATATTGGAGATGGAGTCTCTCACGTCGTACCTATCTTCGAAGGTTTCGCTTTAAGTCATGCTATCCAAAGAATCGATCTTGCTGGCCGTGATATCACAACATACCTACAAAGATTACTACGACAAAAGGGATACTCATTTACAACTTCAGCAGAGAAAGAAATTGTTAGAGATATCAAGGAAAAACTCTGCTATGTAGCAATCGACCCAGAAAAAGAGATGATGCTCTCCAAGAAAGTTGCTGGGATGGAGAAAAGCTACATGCTTCCCGACGGAGAGACAATTAATGTAGGTGTAGAAAGATTTTTAGCACCCGAATGCTTCTTCAATCCATCAGTAATCGGGAAAGAGTTAGAACCTCTCGATGATGTAATTGTCGGTGCTATTTCAGAATGTGATGTCGACCTTCGTAGAGACCTTTATGGTAATATTGTGCTTTCTGGTGGCTCAACAATGTTCCCTGGAATTAAAGAACGTTTAACCAAAGAAATTAAGGAACAGATTCCAGAGTCCGTTGATGTTAAAATCATTGCCCCTCCAGAACGTATGTATTCCGTATGGATTGGCGGTTCAATCTTAAGCTCCTTGAAGACATTCCACCGAATGTGGGTTACACGTCGGGAGTATAAAGAGATGGGTCCACAAGTAATTCACCGCTGCTTTTAAGCCCATATGGGCAAATTCCTAATTTTTTTGAATTTTTTATTTTTCTTTTTTATTATTTTTTCAATTCCTTAAATTAAATATTAAAGGAAATTGCAATTTTACAGTTTCTAGTAGTTTAATATCTTTGAGATTATATCAGATTTATATCTATTATTGATATTTGCTAACTATAAATTGGATATTTTAGATTCAGAAAAATATAAGTAGATAATAAATTTAATGTTGATTTAAATTAAAATGTATAAAGAAAAAAAACGAAATCTAAAAACAATTTATTTGAAATATTATTGTGTATTGGAGCGTAAATTTCATGCCTGAAAGTAGCGTTATTTTAAACGATCTTAACAAGGTTTTTATACCTTGTCGAACGGTATTAGAGATGGAAGCATTAACATCTTTGTTTTTAGAATATTATAATTACGATCTGCTCAAAGAGGTTCCTAAAAGTCAACCATCAAGCCAAAAAATTGTAGAAATTTTTCGAATTTTAGAATGCAAACCTCTTGAGAGGATTATTGAATATTTTATCGATGTAGTTGTGCATAAACTCAAACCGATCGTGATGTATGCAAGGGACCATCAAGATCGATTTAGAATGGGAAATGTAGTGGCTTACACTAAAACGCGCGCGTGTCTCTATCTAGCGCTGCATAGATTAAAGTTAAAATTTTTGATCATAAATCATTTTATGAAGGTATTTAAAGAAAATAAATTTAAATTAAATTTACCGGAAGAACAAGAGGGTTTAGGCGCTCACGCGTTCATGGCTTCTTTCTATAATGACTACACTCAAAAGAATAAAATGAATCTGAGATTAATGCTTTCAACGAAAAGAGTTTCAGAGAGAGTTAGTAAATTAATAGATCTTAAGGACATTGTAACTAACCAGGACATTATTTACGCAATAACTTTTAAAAAGTTTTTAGATGACAAGAATCGGATTAAATTTATTATGAGAGAAATTAAGGCTTCACTATTCGTATGCAAAGTCATGTTCGCACAAATGGATGTTCCTAACCCTTTTACCGTTGGTAAAGAAACTATGATCGATGCTGAAGAAATTATGTTAAGCCAAGATTTTATACCAGTACTAATACCCGCTATTTCAAATAGTTATTTAGGGAATAATCCGGCTCAGCTTGAAGATTTATTTCGAGCTTTTGAATTTATGATGAAAAGAGTATTGGAAGGACTTAATTATGGCATAGAAATAGCTTCAGGAGGCCAAATAATTCTCGATTTAGATGATACAATATACAATTCAGGAAACATCTTCGATTTTTAAGTAATATGCTGAAACTTAAGCGATAGAAGAAGATAATAAAAAGTAAAAAATTAAACTTAATTCATATAAATTATTGTCGCTTTTTTAAAGCCTTTGCATACCTCTCGTATTTCCTTTTGCCAAAACCTATTACTTTAGCTAGCATCTCTGACTTTTTGACGGATGTGTTAAATTCGTTTGGCTCTTTAATATAACCTTCTTTTAAAGCATTGTTGTAAATTTCTTCGCCAATTTTAGTTCTTATCACCGTCGTAGTGAATCCATCTTGCGACCCTAAACCCCCAAATGATATGTCTGCGTAAACATTAGAAAAGTCTCGGCAAGCGTAACAAGCTGCTCTAGTAATTCCTCCCAATTCATTAAAATCGATTTGGATAGATTTCTGATTTTGAAGCGTTAATATTAACTCTTCTTTGATATTCATTTTTTCAACTTCGCTAAACGAGAAGTTAAATTTTTCTTCCAATTCTTTTCGACCTTCAGTACTAAAAGAAAAATTTAAATTGCAAAATAGCCCTAAAGTATATTTTATTATGTGTGCTGGTAATATACTCAATTCTTGCATTTTCCTAATAGACATAATTTGGCAAGGAGTACCAACGACTGCAATGCTCATCATATCTGAGCTAACGACTTTTTTTAATTTAGCTATTGTAGGAATGAAAGTATTATAGTTTTCTAAACCAACGACGCCTTGAGATAAATCAAAATGAGATCCTGCGGCTTCAATTAATTCTTCTTTAGTTGTCGCAAAGAAGGGTACTCGGTTAAACGGACCTTCCTTTTTAGAAACTATTGCCCCATTTATTAAATTTCGATCTAATAAATAACTGAGAATGGCAGTGACCGCACCTCCATCAGTCGCGTTCTTTAAAATTTCTTCCGAATTAGCTTGATTCGAAGTAATTTTCAACCAATTACCTATGGATACTTTATAATCGTATCTTTCATTTAACTCCTTATCTAACACATGAGTTTGGGGGCAAATCAAATAACATATGCCACATTTTAAACAATTATCTTTATTATAATATCTTGGAGGGCCAGATTCAGACATCTCGATTGCTTTTATCTCGTGTGCTGAGCAAAAACTCACGCATCCTCCACATTCTCCACAGATTCCAAGTTCGTGAACATCTTTTATTAAGTCATCAAACGATTTTGGTAAAACTTCATCAACCATTTTTTAACCTACCTTTTTTTTATTTTTATTTGAAATTTATTTAATTTTTTAATATTCGGTTGGCAATTTTTTAAGCTCTGCCAAAGAAAAAACGGAACCATCGATACAGACGTATTTATTGCCAATATTGCATCTCCCACATTTTCCAATTCCACACTTCATCCTCATTTCTAGTGAATTTAGTATCTGTTCGTCATTAAATTTTAATTCTTCTAGAACTGCTATCGTCGTCTTAATCATGATTGGGGGACCGCACACTACAGCTATAGCGTTATCTGAAGAAGGGGCTACTTCTTTTACAATAGGGGCTACGAAACCTACTTTTTCTTTCCACCCTTCCTCTTCGCGATCAATCGTTAAAACCACTTCGATATCGTCGTGTTTTTTCCATTCTTCTAAAACATTGCGGTATAAAACTTCGCCGGAGTCGCGATTTCCATAAATCACTGTGATCTTCTTGTAATCCTTTCTGTGTTTCTCGTTTAATAAGTAAATAACGAGGGACCTTAAAGTTGAAAATGCGAACCCCCCACCAATAACCACAATATCCTTACCCTTCATTTCTTCAATAGGCCATCCGTTTCCAAAAGGACCTCTTACGCCTACAACATCTCCAATATTGCAGTTGTGAAATTCCGATGTAACGGTTCCCATCTTTTTTATAGTAAATTTAATCGAGCCTTCTTCAGTAGGAGATGAAGCAACTCCTATAGGTGCTTCCCCCTTTCCTATTAAACTTATTTCAGCGAATTGTCCAGGAATATAATTGAATTTACTATAATCTTCTTCTTTCTTAAATTCTAATTCAAGAGTTTTAATGTCATTAACTTTGTTTTCAGAAACAATATTTTTTACAGTAGTAAGCATTGGGATATAAGGATTAGACACTCACATTCTCCTCCTCTTTTGTTTTTATATTATTTATTTTATTAATTATTGTTCTGAGATCGTTATTAACTGGGCATACTTGGATACATCGTCCACACCCCACACATCCAATTAGATCGTAATTCAAGGGGTAATAACTAAATTTGTGTAATATACGATTTCGGCATCGCTCAATATTACTATTGCGGGGATTGTGACCGCTCGTATGAAGGGTATAAAGGCAGAATTGGCAAGTGTCCCAGATTCTTATTCTTCTGCCACGATTCTCGTATTGAGCATTCTCATCGATAACATCAAAACATGTGCATGTAGGGCATAAAAATGAACACGATCCACACCCTAAACAATTTTCGCTAACCTCTTCCCAAATTGCGTTGCCAAAATTACTTTCTAAAATCTCACTAGTGTTAGTTAGATCTAATTTTGTGGTTATTAAATCTTCTGCCTTCTTTGCTATTTCTTGTGATTTTTTTACGTCTGCTTCAGAAGCTTTTGAAAGCCATGACAATCGTTGAATTAAGTTATTACCTTTATCACTTATACCTTCTACTAAATATTTATCGCCTAAATCTACTAAAAAGATATCCATATCATCTTTTTGGAAGGGATGTCCTTCAATCGAAGTACAAAAACACGTGCTTTTTGGAGAATTACAACCAATTCCTATTATTAAGCTATTTTCTCTTTTTTTTAAAAATATCTCATCTTGGAAATCCCCAAAAGCAAAGAATTTTTCTAACAGATCAAAACTATGAGCATCGCACGGTCTTATACCGAAAAGAATATTTTTTTCGTCTAAATCTTTTCTATCTTCAATTTCTATAACATTTTTACCATCTGTTTTAAATTCAAAAAGAACTTCCATCTGTGGAAACAAAATTTCTTTTGGCGGCATTTTAGAATTGAAATAATTTAATTCAATTTCTTCCGGGTTTGAAATTTTTCTATAAGCAATATAACCCTTTTCTTTAACGGGAGCAAAGAAATTATATTCTCCTGATAACTCATTATATAACTTTGCGACCTGATCTTTCATTAAAATCATTACTTCCATTTTCTCACCACCTTTATTAATCCTCTTCCATCATAAATTCTTCTTTATCATCCATACTAAACGACATCATTGGAGGTACCGTTTCTTTATCCATACCTGAAGTAAAGTTATATCTTTCTTTAACAATTTTCTCTAATTTTCTCGTTATTAAATTCAAATCTATACCCATAGGGCAAACGCTACTACAAGCGCCACAAGCGACACATCTACCCGCTAAGTGCATAGCTCGATTAAAATGAAAAGCAAAAATATCTGTAAAATCAGTTGTTTTTCCAAACCAAATGGGTTTATTTTGGTCCACGAAACACAGATTGCAATAACACATCGGACACACTTCTCTACACGCATAGCATCTCGTGCATGCGCTTAAAGTATCTTTAATATACTCCCATTTTTCTTCAGAAGTTTTGGATTCAAAATCAGAGATATCGTTAAAATCTTCTTCAATAACTGGATTCTCTAAGCATTCTCCTACACATGAATCATCCACGTTAGGAGGGGATTTAACTTTACAAACCTTGCATAATTCATTCATATATTCGTCGAAAGGAAAAGTTTCTTCAAAACGTTTTCCCTTTACGATAATAATATTACCCAAAATAGATGTTTCTAATATTTCTCTTTCTCCAATTTCCTTCTCAATTCTTTTTCTATTTATAATTCCATTACAGGAAATTCCTATCATTTTAATATTTTCAAGATCAATTTGATTCTCAACGGCTAAGTGAATTAATGCTCTTCCAACGCAACCCTTTGAGACAATACCAACTTTCAATTTTTGACCCTCTTCGTCGTATAGTGTAGGAATTCTAGGAGCTAAATAATTAGCTAAATTTACATAACATAAATTGTTCCACAATAATTTATCTACATCTTCTTCTCTCGTAATGAAAACTGGAGAGGAGCTTAAGGGCACCGTTCCCTTTGTATAGCCGATAATAACATTAACTTCCTTTTCTCTAAGCAACTTCCTTGCTAATTCTTTAATCTTATTTTCAATGTCTTGGTTTTCTGATTCAATATCCCCCACTTTTTTATCACCATTTTTTCTCAAATTTTTTATTTGGTCCCAGTTTTTTAACCAATTTGGTGGTTTTTCTTATCAAAACAGCAAAACGTTCACCTTCAGCAGCAGAAGCCCACATAAAATTAACTCTATCTGGTTCAATTCCGAAGAATTCTAATAGATCCTTTAAAATTCCAAACCTTCTTCTAGCTACTAAATTTCCTGTTATATAATGGCAATCTCCGGGATGGCATCCAGAAACCAGAACTCCATCCCATCCATCTAATAATGCTTTTACTATAAAATAAGGATTTATTCTACCTGAACATGGAACTCTAACTACTCTAATATTTGGAGGGTATTGAATTCTACTCACTCCTGCTAGATCTGCTCCAGCATAGGAACACCAATTGCATAAAAATGCTAATATCTTAGGTTCCCATTCATCATTATTATTTTTCATTTGTTCTGTTTCACTCGTTATTTCGTTCATTTTATTAATTCCTCCCAGTTATCATTGCAAATATTTGTTCACCTGTGAAACCGCGAATGTCAATGGCAGCACACCTGCAGTTGCCTGCACACGCCCCACATCCTTTACAGAGTATCTGATTTATATATGCTACTCTACCGAAATGCCTATCATCGATTAATTCAATAGCATTATAGGCGCAATTCTCAATACACATCCCACACCCAGTACAACGAGCCATGTCAATCTCTCCGATTTTACCTTCAACCTCGATCTCATCTTTAGAGAGAATTGTACAAGCCCTTGCAACAGCTGCGTTAGCTTGAGCAATAGAATCCTCAATTGTCTTTGGACAATGTGCTAATCCTGCCACAAATACGCCTTCTGTAGCGAAATCTACTGGACGTAATTTAACATGGGCTTCTAAAAAGAAATTATCGTTGTTTAAAGGAACTTTTAGCATTTTTGCTAACTCCTCGTTATCCTCGCGTTTTGCTATAATACCCGCACTTAAGACTAAAAGATCGGATTCAATTGTAATTTCTCCCATCTTCTGAGTCTTTAATTTAATTTTTAATACTGAACCTTCTGAAATTATTTCTGGAGGATCATTTTCTTCGTATTTAATGAATATTACTCCATTTTCTCGCGCTTTTCGATAATACTTTTCTTTAAACCCATATGTTCTTATATCCCTAAATAAAACTACAACTTCAACATTTGGATTTTTCTGTTTTGCCAAAAGAGCGTTCTTTATCGCTTCAGCACAACACATTTTACTGCAATAGGGATGGTCGTCGTTTCTAGAACCAACACACTGGATCATAACTACTGATTTTTTATCGTTAATATCATTAGAGGTGTTTAATAATTTTTCAAATTCCGATTGTAGAATTACTTTGTTATTTTGACCGTATGAATACTCTGTAGGTTGATATTCTTTGGCTCCTGTAGCTACAATCACCACTCCATGCTCAAACTCTGTTTTCTCTTTCTTTGAACCGTGGATAACTGTAGTCTTAAAATTTCCAATATAACCATCAATAATTTCAATTTCTGCTTGAGTAAAAACACGGATTAATTTGTTTGAATTGATTTTTTCAATTAAATTTGATATAAATTCTTGAACATTGCCACCTTCAAGCGTGTTATATATATGTTGAGCAAATCCCCCCAATTCTTTTTGTTTTTCAACCAAAAACGTCTCATATCCTTGTGTTGCAAAATTAAGTGCCGCAACCATTCCGCTAATTCCCCCACCTACAATTAAAGTTTTTTGCGTTACTGGTAATTTTATCCTTTCGATAGCCTCAATATTTCTTGCTTTATTTACAGCCATCCTCACGAGGTCCTTCGCCTTTTCGGTTGCTTTTTCCCACTCGTTCATGTGAACCCAAGAACATTGATCTCTGATATTTGCCATTTGAAATAAATATCTATTTAAACCCGCTTCTCTAATTGTTTCTTGAAACAACGGTTCGTGAGTTCTTGGCGTACAAGACGCAACAACGACGCGGTTAAGGTGATATTCTTTTATTACATCTTTTATTATCGTTTGAGTATCTGCGGAACATGTATATAAATTATTATCGGCTAAAACTACATTTGGAAGATTACTTGCATATTTGGTAACTTCTGGTACATCTAAAAAGCCCCCTATGTTGATTCCACAGTAACAGATAAACACACCAATTCTGGGCGGTTGACCTCTTACAAATATCTCCGGAGGAAGCGTTTTTTCTGTTATTAATGTACCTTTCTTTTCGTGTAAAAGTTGATTAACGCAACCAGCAGCAGCGCTAGCTTGCGTAACTGTATCTGGAATGTCTTTAGGAGAGGAAAAAGCTCCACATGCAAATATTCCAGGTTTTGATGTTTGTACGGGGTTAAAAACATCTGTTATAGCAAAATCATATTCATTTAATTCTACGCCGAACTTCTCCGCAAGAAATTTAGCGTCGTTAGGAGGATTTAAACCAACCGCAAGGACTACCATGTGATAATCTTCTTCTACTACTGTACCATCTTCCGTTTCATATTTAATTCTTAAGTCTTTCGTTTCTGGTACTTCGGTTATTGAAGATACACGGCTTCTAATATAGCGAACTCCATATTGTTCTTGTGCCCGAATAATGTATTTATCAAAATCTTTACCATATGCCCTTACATCCATGCTAAAAATCGTTGGCTTTATTTGATGCATGTGTTCATGGGCAATTACTGCTTCTTTCGCAGTATACATACAACATACTGACGAACAATATGGCTTTCCTTTACCTGTATAATCACGAGAGCCTATACATTGGAGGAATGCAACTTTTTCTGGGACATCTCCGTCCGAGGGTCGTAATACTCTCCCCGCGTAAGGACCACTAGCACTTAAAATTCTTTCAAACTCTATGCTCGTAACTACGTTCTTATACTTTCCATACCCATAAAGGTTACTTTCTGGTGGAATGTATTCGTCAAACCCAGGAGCCAATATTATTGCACCAACATTAATTTCGACTTCCTCGTCTTTTCTATCGTATTCTATGGCTTTTGCTTTGCAGACTCCTTGACATATTCCACAACCAATACAATAATTTTTATCAATAGTAAATACGAGAGGTACCGCTTGAGGATATTTAACTGATGTTGCTGCGTATTTCGCTAATCCTTCGTTAAAAACATCAATCGCTTCAACAGGACACTCGCGACCACACACTCCACAGCCAGTGCATTTTTCAGGGTTTATATATAACGATTTTTTTAGTACTTTTATTGTAAAATTTCCAGCTTCTCCTATAACATCTTGAATTTCACAATTAATACTCAAATCTATGTTCTGGTGTCGCCCAGTTTCAACTAACTTAGGACTTACAATACACATCGCACAATCGTTCGTAGGAAATGTTTTATCCAACTGTGCCATTACGCCACCAATGCTCGTCGTGGATTCAATCAAATAAACTTTGTATCCCGAATCTGCTAAGTCTAATGCCGCTTGCGAACCTCCAATTCCAGCGCCTACAACCATTACTGCCCCAATTTTTTCCATAATCTTATCTCCCCCATAACCTCATAAATATTGGTGTATTTCCTTTAATCTCTTGAAAGTCAACTTGACCGCGAGTTTTTAAAGTTAGTACATGCTCTAAAACTATACTCGGATCAATCTTTAACTCGACCGCTAAATCTTTTACAGAATTCGAATCTTTTTCTAAAGCAAGTAAAACTCGGTGCCGCTCAAATTCATCTGTTATCGCTTTATTCATTAAAATGTTAAAGCTCTGCTCAATGATTTGTTCCCCATAGACATTTTCACTTTCAAGTAGGGTTTTCTCTCTTCCTACTAATGCTCGCATCCTATTACTACTCGCGGCCAATTTTATTGCTTTAAGTTTATCGAGTATATCTTCGTCGGGATTCCCCCCACTTAGGGGTGAAGGACCTAATTCTTTAATGTGCTTAATGAATTCGGTTACAACCCCACCAAATCTAGTACCTTCCGAAGCAGAAACCCAATCTAATCTCACTCTTTTATCAAAGTTAATAAATTTAAGAAATTGTTGAGTCATATCAAATTTGGTTATTGCTTCGTAATTTCCTTCAAGATAATGGCAATCTCCGGGATGACATCCCATTACAAATACTCCATCGATTCCTAATTCAAAAGCGTGAAAAATAAATTTAGGGTCAACTCGACCGCTACACATGACTCTAATTACTCGCATATTCGTAGGGTATTGAATTCTGCTAACACCTGCTAAATCGGCACCAGCATAGGAGCACCAATTACATAAAAAACCTAAAATTTTTGGTTCAAAACTCATCTTTATTAACCTCCAAAAGCTTCAATTTCAGAAAAAATTTGATCATCTGTAAAATGTCTTATCACAATTGCTTGACTCGTACATGTTGCACCACACACTCCGCATCCTTTACATAATGCTTCTATAATTTCAATCTCATCCTTTTCATTTTTGATAATTGCATTAAAAGGACAAACTTTGATACATATTTCGCAACCAGTACACAGACTTTTATTATATTCGGGTAAACTTGATGTTGCTCCTTCTACTTCGAGCGATTCATGAGACAAAACTCTGCTTGCCCTTGCCGCAGCAGCATATCCTTGAGTAATAGCTTCTGTTATATCTACGGGCCATTTAGCTGAACCTCCAATATAGATTCCATCTGTGGCAAAGTCGTTAGGACGTAGTTTTACGTGTGCCTCCAAAAAGAATTTGTTAGCTTCTAAAGGGACCTTTAACATTTGGGCAAGTTCTTTGTTATCGTTATTCGCAACTAACGGCGTTGATAACACAAGTAAATCATATGGAAGGATCAGTTCTTCCCCCATATATTCGTTAAATACTTTTACATAGTCTTCTTCTACAGTTGGTACTTTATCAAGACTATATTTAATAAAGAGCACGCCTTGTTCCCTTGCGTCTCTATAATATTTCTCGTAATCTGTTCCAGGGGTATATAAATCTCTAAATAAGATCGTAATATTTGCTTCAGGATTTTTTTCTTTAATAATTGAAGCATTTTTTAAAGCCGTCATGCAACAAACGCTTGAACAGTATGGGCGTTCGTCAATTCGAGAACCTACGCACTGTATCATTACAAAATTATTTGCTTTTACATCGTTATTTATAAATTTATGCTCTAATTCAAATTGCGTGATTCTTTTTTTCCCGTCGTAACCATATAAATCGGTAGGCGTAAAAAGTGAAGAACCTACAGCAACTATTATAGCACCTACGGACAATTCAATATTTTTTCCATTTTGTTCTACTTCTACCTCGAAATTACCTACAAATCCATCAATATTTTTAACTATGGAAGTTGTTAAAACCTGCAAATTTTGAGCATTTTGAACATTATTTTTAATTTTATCTAAAAAATCTGAAGCGTCTAATTGATGAGGAAAGAGTTTATGTAGCGAATTTAACCTTCCTCCTAATTTATCTTCCTTCTCAATTAAGTAGGTTTGAAATCCTTGTCTGCTTAAATTAAGAGCCGCACTCATTCCAGCGACACCTCCACCAATTACTAAAGCGGATGGGTTTACACTTACCATGATTATATCGAGTGCTTCAAGCTTTACAGCTTTAGCAGTTCCCATCCTAATTAAATCTTGAGCTTTCTTATAAGCTTCCTCGGGCTGCTTTTGATGTACCCAAGTACATTGATCACGAATATTAACAAAGTTAAAGAGATATTTGTTTAAACCCGCTTCGGTAACACAATCTCGGAATAAGGGTTCGTGAGTTCTTGGCGTACAAGATGCTACAACAACGCGATTTAAATTGTGTTCTTCGATTGCCGCCTTAATACTCGCTAAACCGTTTTCTGAACAAGTATATAGGTTATCCTCTGCATAGGTAACATTTGGAAGACTTTTTGCTTCTTCAGCTAAAGTCTTACAGTCTATCAAACCACCTATATTTGAACCACAATGACATACAAATACTCCCACCCTTACATCTTCAATATCTTTCTTTTCTTCTTCTGACATTTTTTTAACCTCCTCTAATTACTTCTGCTGCCCTTGCTGCCGCACCACTCGCCTCAGAAACCGAGCGTGGTATATCCATTGGCTCATGCACGCATCCGCATGTGAAGATACCTCCCTTACTGGTTTCTGTTGAGTCAAAAGGAGGAGTTTTAACAAATCTATACTCGTTTAATTCAATACCTAAAACTTCTGACATTTTCTCTATTCCTTCTGGTGGGATAATACACGTGGCTAAAACTGCTAAGTCTACTTTTAATTCTTTTATCTCTCCATTGTCCAAATCTTCATACACTATAATCGGATTTTCTTTATTATCAACGGTAATTTGAGCAATTTTACTCTTAATATATTTAATATTATAATCATTTTCGCCCCTTTGAATAAAAGATTGAAAGCCTTTACCACCTGCTCTCATATCTATATAAAAGACGTACGATTCCAATTCATTATTATGCTCGTAAGCTATCATAGCTTCTTTAGTTGTATACATACAACAAATTGACGAGCAATACTGTCTACTTCTATCGTTTCGTGAACCGATACATTGTAAATAAGCTATTTTTTTTGGTTTTTCTCCATCAGATAATCTTTTTATGTGCCCATCTTGAGGTCCAGAAGCGCTTAACAATCTTTCGAACTCTAGGGCGGTAACGACATTCCTGTACTTTTGATAACCGTAATTTCTTAAAACCTCATTATCAATATCTTCGATCAAATTATACCCCGTAGCAACGATAATAGAACCAACATTATTCAATTTAATTAGTTGATCTTTTTGCTCAAAATCAATTGCTTCCTTCTCACAAACTTTCTCACAAATTCTACACGCGTTCTTTGTAAACCATAAGCATTTATCCTTATCAATCGTCATTATAGCAGGAACTCCTTGCAAGTAATACATATAAATAGCTCTCCTTTTTCTTAGCTGACGATCGAATTCATCTATTACCCTCATTGGGCATTTTTCAGCGCAAACACCACAATTTATACACTCATCTTCTTTAACATAGCGTGCACGTTTTAAAATATCGACCGAAAAATTACCGCTCTCACCCTCCACTTTCTGAACTTCTGAATACGAATAGAGCGTAATGTTTGGATGTCTATAACATTCTGATAACTTAGGGGCTAATATGCAAATCGAACAATCGTTAGTAGGAAATGTTTTATCTAATTGGGCCATTCTGCCCCCGATATTTGGAGCTTTTTCTACCATATCTACATGTATTCCCATATCCGCTAAATCTAATGCTGCTTGAATTCCTGCGATCCCACCACCGATAACTAAGACACTCTTTGAGTTTTTTTCCAAATTTACTTCACTCATTATTAATTTTAATTTTAATAAAGATTAAACATTGAACCCTATACTTTCGAATAATTCCTTTGGTTTAATTCGATGAAAGTTAAATCCTAATTCTTCCGGTTTAAACCCAAATGATAAAGCCATCAACTCAGACAAATAAAAAACAGGTATGTTGTATTCAGTATTATTTCTCTTGTTAAGTTCTCTCTGATTAAACTCAAATTGTTGATAACAAGCAGGACATACTACAACAACACAGTTAGCGCCAGCTTCATTAATTGCTTTCAATTTGTTGTCTATCATTTGCAGAGATAAATCCCTATCCGACTTATCAAGAGGATTTCCACAACACTCCATTTTTAACTCATATTCTGTGGATTCTGCTCCTAATATCTTAACGATTTCATCTAAAGTTACTGGTTCAAATGGGTCGTCCCATTTAATAAATTCTGAAGGCCTTAAATAGTGACAACCGTAATGAATGGCGACCTTAAAACCTTCCAAAGGTTTTTCTATGTTTTCTTTAACTTTTTCTAGATTTTCATAAAGAACTTGAGCAAAATGTTTTACCTCTGTTTTGCCCTCATATGTCTTTCCAATCTTTTTTAAATATTTGTTAACTTTTTGCTTAGCGTCTATATCCTTATTTATAAAATAATTTACACCTTTTAAGGTTTCAACGCATCCAGAGCAGAAAGATATGACTCCTCCATTGTTATTGCACAAACTTAAATTCCTTGCACCCAAAGCTAACCATGTTTCTTGGTCAATTAACTCAATCCCAGTAGGATCAGGACAACAACTAAACCCATCAACATCTCGTAACTCAATACCAAGCTTTTCAAAAACTTTTCGTGAAGATACCTCTAAATAAGGTAACCTTGCCGGAATAACGCACCCCAAAAATAAATCGTACACCATTCTACTCGTTCCCCCTCAAGATATTTTTTTCAAAATTAGTCTCTTTCATTAAAGTTTTAATCTCTTCCACTGACGCGATTTTAATCTCTGGAAGACCTAATTTTTTGCGCCTAACAATGATCGAATTTGAATAAGGAATGGCAACTCCACTTTCAAATACCGCTTTACCCTGGGAGTAAAACGCTGCGGGATATTTCTGCTCTTCAAAACACAAGTTTTTTATTAAAGTAAATATCTCCGTTAATTCTACCTTTTGAGGGCACAACTCAACGCATTTTTGACAAGTCGAACACAACCAGGGGTTAGGATCTTGACTCTCAACTAACTTATCCTTTAACCCTAATATTGCCTCCTCTATTATTTTTCTAGGATTATACTTCCCATTTGTTAGTAAAGCTACAGGACACCCCCCAGAACACGTTGAACATTGATAACAATAACTTAATGAAGCGTTATGCTTGAGTACTTCGTTTCTAAAATTATAATTTACGACACTCATGTCAAAACCTCTTTTTCTAACCTTTTGTGATTTTTAATGGTATAACTAATTTAAATTTTACAAAAAGGAAATATAAGTTCAATTAATTTATTACATTTCAGCACAATTAGAATAAAATATAATGGAAAATCGACGTTTCCATTCTAACTTGTGTAGATAACTATTGAATTTGATTCTATTTTTAATTAATCGAGATGCTTTTGAAGATCTATGTAAATTGGTATCTCTTCGCCCTTCTTCTTAATTACAACTCTTAAAAGCCCATCCTCTATAGATGTTTCAATTGGTCTTAACTCATCTTCGGACGCTTTTGGAGCGGTATTCCCCTCAGGACGCTTCGTTTTAGTCTTTAAACATGTGTGTTGCTCGTTATAGAGAAGACAGTGCGAACAACAAAAACCTTCCGGCATATATCCCACTATTGAACACTTATCGTAATTGTCGCAATTACAGTTGTTACACATAAGCATTTACCTCTATTTGCCTATAATTGGGGTTATCTTCTCTTTTTTTTCTTCTACCTGAGTTTCAACTCGAATATGTTGAGAATTTGAGTCAAAAACCTTTGCTTTCATTCTAATATAATTTTCGCACGAATGTCTATTTTCATACCCTACACAAATTTCGCAACAAAACGCAATCGGTTGGTACCCAACAATCGAACATCGATCGTAAGCATCTTGACTACAATTACAGCTATTACACATTTTTAATTACCTCTCGACTTTTAGTGAATAATTATCTGTGTTGGCAGGGTATTCCTGCTAAACTCAACTTCTTTTAGTGTTTGAAAGCATTCTTCCCGGTCTTCGTAAAAAGCACATTTAGGACAACAAAAACCTAATGGAAAATACCCGACAATGGAACATTTCTCGTAGTTTTCGCAATCGCAGTTATTACACATTTTTTATTCACTTTTATTTTTTTTTATTGTGAATTTATTCCCACAATTTTTTTTACTATGATCATAATTAGATAAATTAGTATTTAAATCTAGCTTTTTCCAACTTTTCGACTAGACTTTTTATCGATAATCGTGATTTTGTTTGTTTAGGATAATGATTCTGATCAGAATCTACGCATCCGATAACGAACCAATTTTAACTGATCCAAAACACTGATTAATATAGAATATTATTATTCAAAGTTTCAAAATGTAAAAAAAGTTCAAAAAAAGCCAAACATATGATGCTTTTCGAAAAATAATCGTTATAAAATGGTATAAA
>JAUWZT010000009.1 GCA_030615145.1 Promethearchaeota archaeon
GTTATACATAATATAATTTGAAAGAAGTTGGATTATCAACATTCTTTCCTCTGAAATTGAGCTAGTAAACTCGATTTGAGAGTTATAGTGAAATATAGACATTAATAAACTTAAAATTAAGATTTGAATAATGAAAAGCACTAATTTACTCTTAAAATAATTCTTTATCTTCATCAATAATTAATTAAAAATATCTAAAATTAAATTCTTTGATATAGATTAATAAAAGAAAAGATAAAAAAATGCCTAATCCGAAAAATTTTTAATATTTGCTTGTTTATTTTGCTTATAGTGCAGAACTTGTTAACTTATTCTTTATTGTATTATATTGTTAATCTAAAATCTAAGAGTGATTTGGGTTTATGAGCTACTCATTTAGTCGTACTAAATTAATTGATAAAATCAAATTCGGGTTGTTGAGCCCCGATGAGATTAGAAAAATGTCAGCTGCTAGAATAATAACAGCCGATACTTATGATGAAGATGGACTGCCCATACCTAGTGGGCTTATGGACCAACGTTTAGGAACTATCGAGCCAGGACAGAGATGTCAGACTTGTGGTAACCTTGTAAGTAACTGTATGGGGCATTTTGGGCATATAGAACTCGCTCGTCCCGTAATCCATGTCGGATATGCGAAAAAAGTGTTAAAAGTTTTAAGAAGCATCTGTCCAGAATGTTCGAGGTTAATGCTGACAGAAGAAGAAATGGTCGGTTTTAGAGAAGAACAAATAAAACACAGAAAGATTTACTCTGAAGCGGATGAAGAAGCAACTAAGATTGTATTCAAGCTTGCGCGAAAGAGTAAAATTTGTCCTTATTGTGGAGCTAAAAAGAAGAAGATTGTTATCGAAAAACCTACAACTTATTACGAAGAGGAGGAAAATAAGGGTTCTCATAGAATAACTCCTATTGAGATTTTAGAACGCCTTAAAAAAATGACTGATAACGATCTTGGGATCTTAGGAGTATCTCCTGAAACTGCAAGACTTGAATGGGTTATATTTACAGTATTGTCGATTCCCCCCGTTTGTGCGAGACCTTCAATTACATTAGACAGTGGAATCAGATCTGAAGATGATTTAACTCATAAATTAGTTGATGTTATTCGTATTAATCAAAGATTAAGAGAAAATATTGACGCTGGTGCCCCTCACTTAATTGTTGAGGATTTATGGGAATTGCTCCAATATCACATAACTACTTATTTGGATAACCAAGTATCAGGAATTCCTCCAGCAAGACATCGCTCGGGAAGGGCATTGAGAACACTCACCCAAAGATTAAAAGGAAAGGAGGGAAGATTTAGAAGTAACCTTAGCGGGAAAAGGGTAGATTTCTCCGCGCGATCAGTAATATCACCATCTCCTTATATCAGTATTAACGAAGTGGGTGTACCGCTTGCCATTGCTAAAATCTTAACTATTCCAACTAATGTTAACGATTGGAATATTGAAGAAATGAAACAATTGGTTTTAAAGGGACCATTTGACCATCCGGGAGCTAACTATATAATTAGAACCGATCGTAGAAGAGTAGACCTACGATACGTTAAAAATCGAGAAATTATTGCTGAAATGCTTGCTCCAGGATTTACTGTTGAACGCCATTTAGCAGACGGCGATCTAGTATTATTTAATCGGCAACCTTCCCTTCATAGAATGTCTATTATGGCTCATGAAGTAAAAATCATGGATGGTAAAACATTCCGATTAAATTTAACTGTTTGTCCACCTTATAATGCTGATTTTGATGGTGACGAAATGAATTTGCATGTTCCCCAAAGTGAAGAGGCTCGAACGGAAGCTGAATTATTACTCAAAGTTCAAGAGCATATTTTATCTCCACGATTTGGCGGACCAATTCTTGGAGGAATTCAAGATTTTATTTCTTCAGTTTTTCAGTTTACCAGTTTAAATTCGCTTTATAACAAAAAAGATGCTTTAAAGTTATTCTATTTAGGAGATGTTTTTGAGACTAAGCCCGAATTTAATTTAGAAGATTTAGTTCCCATAACAACAGATCTTGAACCGCTCTACTCCGGAAAACAAATTTTTAGCACTTTGTTTCCTAACGATTTGAATATAAAAGTCAAATCAAAATTTTGTAAAAAATGCGATGTATGCGAAAAAGAAAACTGTCCGTACGACGCATATGTCGTAATTAAAAACGGCATATTAATAACTGGAACAATTGACGAAAATTCATTTGGAGCTATGCAATCTAATAGCATTTTACAAAGAATAATTAAAGACCACGGAAACGCTCGTGGAAGAGAGTTTTTAGATAGCGCTACAAAAATGTTATTGTATGTTATCCGACAAAATGGAATGACAATGGGCTTAGATGAAGTATATGTTCATGGAGAAGCTTACGATAAAATTCAAAAAATATTGGAAGACGCTAACGACGAATCACAAAAATTAATAAAAGCCCTATTCGAAAATGACACCACCGTTTTAAAAAGAGCCCCTGGACGCTCAATGCGCGAAACGCTAGAACTTAGAATACGACAAATACTTGCAGAAGCGCGAAAAATGGCTGAAGAAACAGCATCTGAGTATATCGGAGATGAGGCTCATTCTGTAATTATGACAAAGTCAGGTGCGAGAGGAAATATATTAAATTTAGGACAAATGTCTGCTGTTGTAGGCCAACAAGCGATTAGAGGTGAAAGAATTAATCGAGGATATATTTCAAGGGCACTTCCTCATTTCAAAGTAAATGATTTAAGCCCTCGAGCTCGTGGTTTTGTCGAATCTTCTTACCGAAAAGGGTTAAAACCAGCGGAATTCTTCTTCCATGCGATGGGTGGGAGAGAAGGCCTTGTAGATACGGCAGTTCGCACATCCACAAGTGGATATATGCAAAGAAGGCTTGTAAACGCTTTACAAGATATGATAATTGAAAACGACGGGACAGTAAGAAATAGTGACAAAAATATTATTCAGTTTAGATATGGTGATGACGGCATAGATCCTATGCATACTGACCATTCTGCAGCTGTAAATCTTGATGTATTACTACTTAAGGCTAAAAATCTTGATATTAATCAAATTCGAGAAGAAATTAAAGAATCGCCAAAAATCAAAACAACAACAAAAAAACCTAAAGCAACGACAAAACCTAAAGCTACGACAAAACCTAAAGCAACGACAAAATCTAAAAAACCAAGTATTAAAAAACAACCCGAACCTGATCAAAAAGATCAAACTCTAAGCGAAGAGGAATTAAGGGAATTATACGAAAAAGAAACCGGAAAAAACGCAGAGTGGCGAGGAAAGCTCACAAAAGGATATTTAGAATGGAAAAAAGAAAAATTAGGATAGATTTTTAAAAAATTTTAAGGTTATATAAGATGGTAAAAGTTACACAAAAAATACTTAAAGATAACTTAAACGAATTAAAAGAAGATGGTATTCCTGAGAATCTGATTGAAAAAATAAGAGTTCGCGTTAAAGATGAAGAATTAGAAGAGGAACAATTGGAATACCTCTTAAATAAGATTTATATTAATTATCATAATGCACTGGTCGAAACTAACGAACCTGTCGGAACAGTTGCGGCTCAAAGTATTGGAGAACCAGGGACTCAAATGACATTAAGAACCTTCCACTATGCAGGGGTTGAAGAATTCTCAGTTACTCAAGGGCTCCCTAGACTTATAGAGATTGTAGATGCTCGACGATTTCCTAGTACACCTCAACAAACTATATATTTAGAACCTCCGTATAATCAAAGCGAAGAAAAAGCGCTTGAAATTCATAATCTAATTGAGCAAATTCGTTTTGAGCAAATTACACATGATATAGACTTGGATTTTGTCAATTGGACTATCATCATCAACTTAATTCCAGAAATCTGTGAAAAAAAGGGTATTGATATCGACGAAATTCCTGAAATTTTAAAAAGATACAAAAAAAAGGGAACCATTAAACGAGAAGGTAATTCTATTATAATTGATCCTGGTATCGAGGATCTTCAAAGTCTTCAAAAATTAAGAGAAAAAATCCTTAAAAAAGTTGTAAAAGGCGTACGAGGTATTAACCGAGGTCTATTAACGCCAACAGATGATCAAAAGGAGTGGGTAATTAAAACTGAAGGCACAAATATGCATGGGGTTGTTCAAATTGAAGGTGTTGATGTCACGCGAACGGTTTCAAACCATATCCACGAAATTGAAAAACTTTATGGTATAGAGGCGGCTCGAAATATGATAATTAGCGAAGCGCAAAGAGTTCTCGATCAACAGGGGCTTGACGTCGATATAAGGCACCTGCTAATTTTATCTGATTTGATGTGCGTAGAAGGCTCAATCCAATCAATCGGTAGACACGGGCTTTCAGGCTCAAAAACCAGTGTATTTGCAAGAGCTGCTTTTGAAGTTACTGTAAATCAATTGTTAGATGCTGGTCTCTATGGTGAGGAAGAACGGCTATTAGGGATTCCCGAAAATGTCATCATAGGACAAGTTGTCCCCATGGGCACGGGTCGCGTAAAAATTTCGTTCGATCTAGATGCGAATTTAGAAATCCTTAAGAGTAAGAAATAGGGGAACAAGCGATAAAATTTTATATTATTATGAATTTATTTTATTACTTTATTATTGATAATTAAAACGAATACTATTTGAAAAGTCGATATCGATGGCAAGGAAAAGCAAAAATATGATAGAATCACTGGATTTATCTCGAAAGAAAGTAAAAGTATTTGATGTTGATACCAATATTAAAGTTGCATATAAGACAGGAAATCTGGTATTTGGTAAATCCCAAGTTCTTAGTCAACTAAGGCAAAAAACCTTTAAGATGCTTATCATTGCAAACAACTGTCCAGCTGAATTAGACGCTCAATTAAGTTATTATAACTCTCTTATGAACAATAATCTCTTCATTCACAGATATCATGGCTCTTCGTGGGAGTTAGGTCTAGCGATGGGCAAACCTTATATGATCTCTATTATTGGAATCAATGATTTTGGAGATTCAGACTTATTATCTTTAAAAACCAAAAGTAATCAATAAATACGTGGAATAGAAAAATATGTTACGCAGAAAGATCAAACTCGACAGACAATCGATGGAATTAATATCGCTTTTCAATAATATCTCCGGTGCGATTATCAAAGATTGTTTAATATTTGAATCTCCAGAAAATAAATCTGAGATAATCATTTTCTTAGTTAAAAAAGAAGATGTAGGGAAAGCAATTGGTAAAGCTGGAGAACATGTGAAGGACCTCATGGCTAAACTTCAAAAAAAGATCGATGTAATCCCTTGGTCAGAAAATCTCGAGCGCTTCATTCAATATATTTTAAATACTACTAAGAATTCAATTCAAGTTCAAAATATTGAAATTAAGGAAAGTAGAAACGAAAAGAAAACCGTGATTATTTCCGTGCGACCTCAAGATCGTGGAAAAGCAATAGGTAAAGAAGGTTCTATGATAAGAAAAATAAAATTACTTGTTTTACGTCACTTTGTTGTGGACAACGTCATCATTAATACCAAAAATTAGTTCTGGTCAATTTCCCGCACTTTTTACAAGTTTGGGTTAAACATTTTAATTCTTAAAAAATTAAATACCTAATTCTCTAAATTCAAAAATTTTAAGTTTAAAGAGATATTTTAATCATATAATAAATAATTGAGAACAAATATAAAATTTTAAAGGTATCTCTCGATGGGAAAAACCAAAGGATTGTATGCAGCTCGTAAGCTGAAAATGAATCGTAAAAAATTTCGATGGAGCAAAACAAAGTATAAAAGAAAGAAGCTTAAATTAAAACAGAAAGTAGATCCCATGGAAGGGTCACCACAGGCGCTCGGTATCGTACTACAAAAAGTAGGACGAGAAAGCAAACAACCTAACTCTGCTATTCGAAAGTGCGTACGCGTTCAGTTAAAAAAGAATGGTAAAACTATAACTGCGTTTCTTCCTGGAGATGGGGCTCTGAACTTCATTGACGAACATGATAGAGTGATTGTGGAAGGAATTGGTGGCGCAAAGGGCCGTGCAGTAGGCGACCTCCCCGGAGTACGATGGCGGGTTGTGAAAGTAAACGGCGTATCGCTTCAAGCCTTGATTGCTGGCAAAGTAGAAAAACCAATGCGATAGGTGAATTAACTTGAGTAAAACAAAAGATATTAAATTATTTAATAAATGGTCGTTTAACAACATTAAAATTAAAGATTGGACTCTTGAACATTACATAAACTTAAGACCTGTTATCATTCCGCACACTGCGGGAAAGCATGAACATAAGCGCTTTTGGAAAACAACTAAAATATCCATTGTTGAACGATTTGTTAACAGATTACTAGCACCTGGATTCATTGGTAGTAAAATTAAAGGGCATAAGAGCTCGTACGGCTCAGGAAAAAAAAGTAAACTTTTAAGGAGTTTAGAAGATGCGTTTACATTGATAGAATTGAATACAGGCGTGAATCCTATCCAAATTTTAATTGAAGCGATTTGCAATACGGCTCCAAGAGAAGAAACGACAAAGATTGCTCGAGGTGGGATTTCTTATGCATCTGCTGTTGATATAGCGCCACAGCGCCGAGTAGATTTAGCAATTAAATATTTAGTACAAGCTATTGGTGCAAGATCTCACTCAAACGAACGACAATTTGCAGCGAATTTGGCTCAAGAATTAATATTAGCTTCGAACGATAGCCAAGAATCAAGGGCAGTAAAAAGAAAAGACGAAATTGAAAGGATAGCAGTATCAGCACGCTAAGAAACCTTCAATTTGAAAAATTATTTTGTACTTTTTTTATAAGTTATATATTATGTACTTGGTTTCATTAAAATCGGTTCTCTATGTACTAAAATAATTATAAATCCTCTTTAAAGAGTCAGAACAAGAAGTTCTTTTGGAAAATTAAAAATTATATTGTATTTTATCACCTACATAATATCTATTCTCATTTTGGTCTGTAAAATTCCTAATTTTTATATACCTCTTAAGTATAATATTTAATTAAGCAGAAATAATAACACTCAAGATTTATTGAACTTAAAGTGGATTCCGACAAAAATATTGATGTTCTAGAGAAACAACTAAAGTTACTAGGTCAAAAAATAAGAATTGACATTTTGAAAAAATTAAATGTCTATCGTAATCCTTTATCTTATTCAATGCTTCAAAAAGAAGTTTTAGGTGCAAATCCAAACTCAGTTAATTTCTCTTTTCATTTAAAAGCGCTAAAAAATGGTAATTTAATATCAACTTCCGAAAGTGGTTATACTTTAAGCACATTAGGGAAACAAATTTTAAAAAATATCGTATCGATGGAACAAATCCTCAACGATCAAAACAAACAAATTATGATAAGGACTTCTAAATACTCGAAAGAGCCTTTTAATGCGAATAAAATCGAAGATTACTTGATTAGGGAAGGACAGTTGGAGAAATTTTTAGCAATACAGATATCAAAGGAAGTAAAAGAGCGTCTCTCTAAAGCTAACATTGGTTATTTAACAACACCCTTAATGAGGGAATATATTAACGCGATTCTATTAGAAAATGGGTTGGAAGAAATAAGGCACAAATTAACTCGATTAGGAACTCCTCCTTTTGAAGCTTTTAGTTTTTTTGACAGAAACTTCAACCCCGAACAGTTTATCTCTAAGTTAGGATCCGATGTGTCTGAGCAATTTCTTTTATTAAATTTGCTCCCTAAAAACTTAGCGGACTTATATTTATCAGGAGAGGTAGCTTTGTTAAACTTAAACTATTGGAGTTTAAGACCCTTAGGCTTCTATCTTGACTCAAAATCAATCGTGGAGTATATCACCAAGCAATCTTCGATTAATCTTAATAAACTGAATAATAATGTAGACTTTATTAATTTAATAATGAATTTTTTCGATATATTAACGAAATTCAAGCCTTATTTTTCTGAAGATATCTTATTAGGCAATTTTAATAATTCCTTTTTATCTTATTTTAATTCTAACAAAAATACATCAAATATTCTTAATATCATAATTTCCCAAATTTTAAAACTTAGTAAAAGGCAATACGACGAGAAACCTCACCTTTCTTTAGAATTCTCTTTTTTGGATAATATTAAAAAGAATAATGCAGAAAATTCGAAGACTCATTTTTACAACGACTTTTTAAAGAATTTAATCTATCAAATTAGCCTAAATAATGAACTCATATGTCCTTTAACGCTATACGATTATTCCGACTTTCTTAGCTCTAAAAGCGAGTCTGATGATTTATTAAAAGTTCTCACTTCAAGTTATCGTAATAATGTTATTTTCTATAAGAACAACCATTCAAACTTGCTCAATTCAACGCTTACAAATGTCCACAAGCTAAATAAGAGCGACGAAAAAAGAAATAAAATCGTTTTAGACAAAATTCTGATTAATTTACACATGATTGCTAAAAAATCTAACCAAAAAGATGATATTTTTTTCGATAATTTGCACGAAAAACTAGATTCTGTGTTTGAATTCTTTGTTTATAAAAAAAAATTAGTAGATAGAAAATTAAAATCTTCAAATCATTGGAAGAAAATAATTTCCGAATTTTTTGAGCCGAAAAATGGTGATTGGACTGACGAGTCTTTAAAATCCATTAGTTTTTTTGGCTTAAATGAAGCTGTAAAAACGCATTGTGGTATTGAAATAGATAGAAACGTAAATAGCGAGGTTTTTGCCCAAAAAGTCTTAAATTTTATGATAGATATTATTGATGAAAATAATCAACGAGAGCATGGAAACTATATTTTTACTCAACCTCATAACGACAATTACCTATTTAACAAAGAATATAATATTAAACTTAGTTTAGGAGATGAAACCAAACTATACAACATAGATTTGATTAGAGATGAATCAAAATTATCATTCGAGAGAAAAATTGAACTTCATAAGAAATTCGAAAAAATCCTAGACGGAGGGAGCATTTTTACATGTAATTTAAATAACTTACATTTACTTGAATATATAGAGATTTTAATAAATTCAAAATTAAACGCGTTTTCAATTAGAGCTTAAATTGAAGCGTTTACTAAGAATTAATCTGATAAAAGTTCTGCTAAAATCGCCTTTCTCATAGGGATTCCATAGTAAGTTTGTTTGAAGTAAATCGCTTTTGGTGAATCATCAATATCAGGAGAAATTTCTGTAACTCTGGGTAGAGGATGCATAATTTTAAAATCGTCTTTAGTTTCCTTTAAATCTTTTTTTGTAAATACATATATATTTTTAACTCTATCGTATTCTTCAATGTCGGCAAACCTCTCTTTCTGAATTCTAGTAATGTAGAGAATGTCCAAAACATTTAAGATGTCTCGATATTTTTCAATTTCTTTATATTTTGCTTGTCGTTGCCGTAAGAATTCCTTATCTCTTTTTCGCATCATTAGCTCTTTAGGACTTATGAAATAGATATTTACATCATAATTTGAAAGTAATATCGACAGAGAATGAACAGTCCTTCCGAATTTTAGGTCGCCCATTATCCCAATATTTAAACCGTCCAACTTATGAGCCTCTTCGGTAATCGTTAATAAATCTAACAAAGCTTGAGTTGGGTGCTCACCACTCCCTGATCCCGCGTTTATAATTGGTATTTTTGCAAATTTTGTGGCAAGTCTTGCTGATCCTTCTAAATTATGTCTTATAACAATGCCATCGCTATAATTTTCTACGGTTCGAATGGTGTCTGCGATGCTTTCTCCTTTCTTTATAGAAGAGACATCACCAGAATGGAAGCCAATTACGCTCCCCCCTAATCGATACATTGCTGATTCAAAACTTAAACGAGTCCTAGTCGAGGGTTCAAAAAATAAAGTCGCTAAAATTTTGCCCTTAAGGAGTTCTGAACTTTTCTTATTCTGAATCATTTCTTTGGCTTTTTTTAAGATATGATCGATATCTTCTCGCGAAAAATCTTTTGCTGATATGATTCCTTCCCTAAATTTCTCTTTGAATGACATAATTCTTAACAAAAGTTTTAATAAAATTAGGTTATTACTACTTAAATTATTTTTTATCTATATCTATAAAAGAGTTATTTAGAACTAATAAAATTTAAAATTTATAAATAATTAATTAGTTTAATTTAAAATTTGTAGTTGTTTGAAAAATGAAATTTCCACGTACGATAAATCGGTATTGCCCAAAATGTCGCTCTCATACAAAGCACAACGTGTCGCTCTATAAGAAAGGGAAGGAAAGAGCGATGAACCATGGACGAAGACGCCTAGAAAGAAAGAAAAAAGGCTACGGTAGCTTTCCTAAAGAGATATTTCATAAAAACGCGAAAATGAATAAAAGATCTCAGCCAATATTAGAATGTTCTGAATGTGGTAAAAAACATTATTCAAAATCATACCGCGTAAAAAAATTCGAATTACAAGAAGTATAAAATTGTGAAAAATTATGCCAAAGAAAAAAAGACCAGAGGATTTAATTCCCTATCCAAAAAGTAGGTTTTTACGGGTAAAATGCTTAAATTGTGGCAATCAGCAAATAATTTTTGGGTGTTCTGCTACAGATGTAGAATGTTTAGTATGCGGAAAAATATTGCTTCAATCTACTGGTGGTAAAGCACGAATTCTAACCAAGATTTTAGAAGTGCTTTCATAGGTAAGATAAATTCTCCAATCCTATTTTATCAGCAAGATTATCTCTTTTTAATATTTTATCAGTTTCTTTAAAAATATTCAATAGAAAATCTTTTAAGTTAATTTCTATTTTCAACATTAATAATTCATAAGGTATATTAAAATGATTAACATTTTTAGTAAAGATTTTGACGAAAATATTAAAATTGGTGAATTAGCTAATTTCATTTACAGTGTAAGAAAGGATAATAATTTCTTGGGAGATCAAACTATAGAATTAATAAAAGAAGAGTTAATGGAAACAAGGGATGCGTATGATTTTCTCCTATATTATGCCTATATTAATGATAGGTTAGTGGGATTACTTCTCTTAAGTATAAACATTCCTAAATTTGGATTTATTTGGGATTGGTATCCATATGTGGAACCAGGACCTAAAGAAGATTTAGTAGCAATTGAATTATTAAAAAATTGTATAGAAAATACTGGTAGAGATATTGATAGATTCGAAGTCGCTTTTACAATTGAAACAGAGCAAGATAAAACGCGATATATTCAATATTCTAAGTGGTTTGAATCATTAAATTTTCATCGAATAGCAGAAGAAGCAGTTATGGAATTAACTCTGGAAAATAAAGAATTTGAACCTCTTGCTTTTCCTAAAAATGTTGATCTTAAATCAATTAAAGATGCTGATTTGAACGATTTAGTCGATTGTGCCTATGAAGTATTTAACTCGAGCCAGGATATAATATTTCTCGATCTTGGTGAACCGCAGAAACAAGCTATGGTTAATAAAATTTTTGATACCTCCAAAAAACCAATTTTTGAAGACGCTTCAATAATACTGATGGAAGGTGGAGACGTTATAGGATTTGTAGTTGTAAATCCTGATGGTAAAGAAGCGGAAATAAGATCGTTTGGAATTAAACCTAAATATAGAAATAAAGGATTAGGAAAAAACCTATTAGTACTGAGTTTAAATATTTTAATAAAAAATGGGTTTAAAGTGGTTTTCCTAGATGTTACAATAGAAAACAAACCTGCCATTGGAGTTTATACAAAATTGGGCTTTAAAATATCATCTACATCTAATTTATTTGGATTAACCTGTGATTAACATTAAACTTTTGATCGTGAAACCACTCTTTCACGAACTTAGATCATATATTAAAACTATTTTGGTTTAGTCGAAATATGTCTTTACAGCGTGTACAAAAGCTTTTACGTTTTCTATAGGTGTGTCTCCAGTAATTTCACATCCTGGTGCGACTAAAAAGCGTGGATCACCTCTACTTGCATTTAAAGCTGCGTGAACTGCTACTTCAATTTCTTTTGGTGTGCCAGATGGAAGTAATTTAACATGATCAATATTTCCAGCCACACCTATTTTATGATCAAACAATTCTTGGGTTTTAGTAATGTCAACATATGGTCCAATGCTCAATGTATTTAATCTATAAATTTTTTTAAGATAACCCGCAACAACATTTAGATGTGGCGTTATCTTTCCACACATATGAAGGATATTATAGTCATACACATTAAGGATCTCAGGTAGATAATCTATACTGAATTCTTTTACATGAGTAGGTCTCAACATCTGAAGATCATGTTCACAGATTACAAAGATTGTTGCTCCAGCTTCTTTCAAAACGTAAATGTACTCCTTAATTATTTCAATAGATCGTTTGACTAATTGGTGTACAAAATTAGGGTTTTTTAATAGCCTTCTTATCAAAGCTTTATAAGGCATTAGCTGTAAGCTAAAAGATATTGGACCCGTCATGAAAGCTGCTACAGGAACATTAGCTTCCTCGGCAAGAATTCGTGTACCTTCAATTAAAACTCTTGTACTTTCTGTTAACATGAAATCTGGTATCTCTAATCCTTCTAAATCGCTCTCTGATTCAATCACGTATTTCGTAATCCAGGGATTTTTATTAGGCGGATAAGTAACTTCTGCACCACAAGCTTCGGCAACTGGCCAGCTTGGTTCAACCTGAATTGTTGTTATATCATAACCATACAAATCCAATGCTTTTAGATGAGCTTGTGCAGCTTTTTTCGCATCTTTATACATACTGTTATAAGTTAACCCATTTATAATCCCCGCATGATCCCCGATTTGGGGAAATACTGGTGGTCGATCAACTGAACGACCTTTCAAAGCAGCAAAAATACGATCAAATGAATCCATTATGTATAATATTCACTTTAATTTATAAAAATAAAAATTAGAGACTAAATAAATCTAATATTTTTAAATAATTAAATTTAAAATTTTCTGAAGTTTTCTCCATCTGAAGATGCCCTTCGTTCAAATAAAATATGACGTTATTTATTTCGATCCTAAAGTTCAGGAGATGTGTATTTCACCTAGTTTTAAGTGTCCTTTTTATAGTCATTCGTGGAGTTGTCCTCCAAATTCACCTTATCTTGAAAAAGCTATGTCAACTTACACAGACTTTTATTTAATCTACTCTACATTTGATCTGGAAGAATATATAAAGAAAGAAAAGGAAAAGACAAACAGATCAGAATTTTTCATTAAAAATACATTTTTACTCACCAAAAGTTTCGAATTAAATGATTTGGAAACTGAATTCGATAAATTCTTATTCCAATATAATAAAAAGTATAAAAAACGACTTCTTTTGTATGATGGGACATGCAAATATTGTAAAATTCAAAACGCGGGAAATTGCACCTTTGATTCTGGCGAACTATGCCGTTTTCCAAGAATGATAAGATATTCTATGGAAGCTGTAGGGATTGAAGTTATAAGGACGGTACTCGAACTGAATTTAGATGTTGAATATCCCTCCAATAAATATTCATTTAGATTTGGCTTAGTTTGCTTTAAATAAAAATAAAAAAAATAAATAAAAAATTTAAATTAATTAATATTTTCCGTATTCCATTACAGCTTCAGTCATCGCTTTTACGTTTTCTATTTTAGCGTCGCCCATTCCATTAAATTCGGTTGTTACTATATAACCTCCGCCTGGTTTGTACTTGTTTATCGTTTCTTTCATGTGATCCTTGACCTGTTGGGGTGTTCCACTAATGAGAAGTGATGAAAGGATGCCACCAGCGATACAATATTTATCTCCTACAACTTCTTTTACTTTTGATAGGTCTGTTTTATCAAACCAAAGAATTACTTTCCCTTCAGGCAATTCCGTAAGAGTGTCTAATAAATGATCCATACGACCTTGGAAGCATAAAAGAGGTGTAAAACCTGCTTCAACTAATTCGTTGACAATCTTTTTTATATAAGGGAAATGGAATTCCCTATATTGTTCGGGTGATAAATATGTATTATACCAAGTTGGGCAGAACACTCTACGAGAGCCTGTTGCATTCTTTGAGATTGTACCTGTCAATTTCCCTACCGCTGCTAATACACCAGTTAATGCTTCACAGGCTGCTTTGACTTTCTCGGGCATTCTATATAGATCTAATGTAAGTTTATCGAAATCTCTTAACCATGCTCCAATAAAATCTAATGGATTTGGAGTCAAAGCTAAATACCATGGAAGCCAAGCCTCTTCTTTCATTTTTCCAATAAATTCCCCGAAAAAAGCTGGAAATTTAGCAAGTTCTTGACCCATCTTTAATAAAGTACCTACTCCTGTTGGAGAATCTAAATTTGCTAAATTCTTATATGCTCTCGGTACAACGGTTTTCATGAGAAATTCAAAGGGTTGCTCTATAAGGCTATCGTATTCATCATCGTTCATAACGGGCTTGTCCATAACGAATTGTGATTCAACATTTTTTCCTACTTCTCTACCTGGATTTGAAGAGTAAACATCAGCTAAAATATCGTGTGATGCACCTCCAGCTAGAACGGAGGAGACTGCAACTCCTATAGCTAAATCGGCATCATAACCCGCTAACGCTAGTCCCAGAGGTACACTTTCAAATGATCGAAGGGAATTATATCCATCCCAGTTAAAATCTCTAGCGAATTTAGCCATGACTTCTATGTATTTATTATTATCATGGAACATATCGTGATAACTTACTCCAGCATATTTTGCGGGAAAATAAGTCGTGTTTATCGCTATAGGAACTCTATCAGGTTCTTTTGCTGCCGCGGCGGTTTCTAATCTCTCTAATTTCGCTTTATAAATTTCTTCAGCATTGTCCATTATTCTAGGCACCCCCTACCCAATTTTTGATTATTTTTACACCATCTATTACATCATTAACCCAAGCATCCGCTCCTACATAATCGCAAACTCTCTGATCCGTCCTTTCTCCTCCAATTATGACTTTTACTTTTTCTCTTAAATTAGCACTTGCAATTGTTTCTATAGCTTTCTTCATAGGCTCTATTGATAATGTAAGCAACCCACTCATACCTACAACAGGTGGTTTATGTTCTTTAATCGCATCTACAAATTTCTGAGCGGGAACATCTACACCTAAATCAATAACCTCAAAACCTTCAGCTTTTAAGAAGTTTATTGCTATATCTTTCCCTATATTATGTATATCCCCCTCTACTGTCCCTATGACTACCTTTCCCAAACTTTCAGTAGCAGATCCAACTAATTTTGGTATTAATAGTTCCATAGCTTCATTGAAAATCTCCCCTGCCATAATTAGGTCTGTTAAAAATATTGTATCGCCAGATCCTTTGCCTATCTCTGTCATACCTATTCTACATGCTTCCAAAATTTTGATGGGCTCTTCACCAGCATCAATTTTTTCTTTTACTAATTTTAAAACCTTTTCTTCCTCTAAATTTGTAATTGCTTCAGATATTTCATTCATACTTATTTTACCTCACTCTAAAATAATACTATAATACGAATAAAAGTATTACATTCAAATTTTTTTTTTAGTTTAATATTTATAAATAGGAAAATCAAAAATATAAATAAATAATTAAATAGGAAACTTATCCTATTAAACACATTTTACCAGATTTGAATTCTAGTTAAACATTTATCAATATTCAATAAGCTTTGTATAGAAATTGAAGATATTTCCCCCAATATCGAGTTTTTTTGAAACTTTTTCAGGAGAATATTCAAGCTTAGTATTCACGCCAAGTATATTTACACTTAACGCATCTAAAAAAAGATGTACTTGGTTCGTCAGCACTTCGAGTTTGTTCTTGCCAAGCCTCCGCTTCTCTATGGCCGCATTTTGGACAATCCTGCTTAACTTTTAGAAGGACAGAAATTTTATCTTCTTCTGAAACAATAATTAGATTTTTTTCTAAAGCTTCTTTTTTTCTGTTAATCGTCTCGTTAATTTCTTCTATGTTTTGCTCTAATTCTTGTTGATAACCACACTTACAAACTAAAGTTGATTTTCCATCCAAAACTTCTTTACGTAAAAGACTTGAACATTCCGGACAAAATTCGACCATTTTAATCACAGTAAAACTTGATGTTGTTCCTTAACTTTTCTAAATAAGCACATCTAATAAAATTTTTGCTTTTAAAAGATTAACAACTATAAGAAATTAGAAATTAACTAATTCTAACAAGTTTGCTATATTTTGTATTGAAAATCAGAACCATTTTAGATAGTTTATAGTCAAAATTAAACTAATTTTAACTCTTTTTTAATTTCATACAGCTTTAGATAATATTCAAAGTTAAGATTACTCTTATCTTGTATAATTTCGGCTTCTACTTCCTTTTCTCCTTCTAGCTTAAAGTTTAACTTACCAATGACGTTAATTAGATTATTTTTTTGAAAAGAATATTCAACTGCTTGTATATCGACTTTTATTTCTTCAGTTTTATCGTTCAAAATAATGTAATCATTTTCAACGATATCTTTAACGTAGCCCGTTATTTGAATTCGAATATCGGAGTTTTTTATATCTTTAATCGTCCTCTGAATTGCAGCGTCGCGAACCATTTTATTATGAATTTTTTTTTTGTTTATATAGATCTAAAAATTTATGGGGGCTATAAATAATTAATTCAAAAATTACAAATAAGTATTATTAAAGGTCTAATACTGAATTTTATAAATATTGTCAATAAAACAATATTATTATAAAATAGCAATCAATAAAAGTACTGATTAAATATGTCATTTACTCTTAAGTTAGATAATAGTAGGATATTGAAGGTAATAACAGAAACACTTTCAAGTATTATTGATGAAACTGAGTTTAAAGTTACTCCTAAGGAATTTATTATTACAGCAATGGATCCAAGTCGAATTTGTCTGTTAAAATTGGCTATAAAAAAAGAAAGTTTTGACGATTATAATTGTAGCAAGGAAACTAAAATTGGCCTAAATTTAGACGATTTAGATAAAATACTGAAGAGAAGTGCCTCTAACGACTCTCTTGAGATTGATTTTAAAGAGACCGACCAAAAAATCAAAATAAAAATGGAAAGAGAAGGAAAAAGTCGCTCACGAACTTTCAGTTTAGCTTTAATAGATCTTGATAGGGAAGATATTCCTATGGATAACTTGTTAAAAATCGAGTACCCGGCTAAATGGGTTATAGATACGGATTTTCTTATAGAAGCAATAAAAGACGCTGAAATTTATTCGGAAATACTTAATATGAAAGCTGTTAAAGATGAAGGATTAGTTTTTAGCTCAACGGGACAAATCGGTGAAATGGAGTATAGTATTAGCAAAGATGATTTGATTCAGAGTGAGATCGAGGAAACTTGTAGTGGAGCGTATAGTCTTACCTTTTTGAAAGCAATTTTAAAAATGGCTCCGATAACTGAAAAACTAGAGGTATCTTTAAAAACAGATCACCCTTTAAAAATGATTTTTGGTCTTTTAGAGGGAGGTGAATTAAACTATTTCCTCGCGCCTCGTGTTGAAGAAGCTGACTTTGACGACGACGACGATATGGATGAATTCTAAGATTTTTCCACCAATTTTTTTGAAAACGATAATAAACCAATTAACTCTTTGTGGTTAAATCGGAAAAACACCTATATCAATTATATGTACTTATTTTATATTTAAAAAGTAGGGTAAGAGAGGCTTTGAGCATACCAACTGATTTAGTAAACCGTTATCCTTGGCTTCCTTCTTTAAAACGTCTTTATTCTGATATTGCTGATAAACGCCCTTCTGAATTTATTTCTGATATTTTTTCCAAAAGCGATAGTAAGCAAATTTCTGAACACATTCTTACAATTTTCGAATCTGCTTTCAATAATTTGGAAGATATCCCGAACCTAAAGGACGAAAACTTGTCTATCCAAGTATATATTTTGCTTAATATTTTAGTTTATACCCTAGATAATAAGTTAATAACAAATAGAATCGCTAATTTGTATTCTAAGGATGCTTATAGCAAGATGAAACAAGATAACAGCGAATCGGACCTTTACGATATATGTATAGACTTGGAATTGAGAGTTAATTTTTATGATACCCCCATTAGATATGGGAATAAAATGTTAAAAGATATTCGTGAAAAACAAGTAACTAACTTTACTATTTACTATATTGATTATCTTAAACTTGCTTCAAATTTAAGGGACGAATATAGAAAACTAGCCCATAATCCATTACAAAATGGCTATGTGTATATTCAGAATAGAAATTTAATGCGTTTGATACAAGAGTATGTTAGAAATAAAATCCTTATTGAAGAAACGGAAGATAAAGCCTCATTAAAATCATTTCTTGAAGAAGTTCTTAAAATTCAAGAATTTAAAGAACTATATGAAAAAATCAATAGTATTTGGGCAAAGAGAAAAGAAGATTTTGATTTTACATTTAAAATCGATATTACTGGTAAAGCTGATATTCTGAAGCTTTATCCTCCGTGTGTAAAAGAAATCTTAAAAAAAGCTGGAGAAGGACAAAATTTAGTGCATCATGAACGACTTTTTATAGTGTGGTTTTTACTCGCTTTAGATTATCCAGTTGAAAAGGTTGTAGATGTTTTTTCCACTTTACCTGATTTTGATAGAGAAAAGACCAATTATCAAGTAGAATATGCAAAGAAAAAAAAATACGTTCCATATCAGTGTTCTACTTTACAATCAATTAATCTTTGTATGAAAGAGAAATATAAAGATAAACTGTGTCAAGAAGGATACGGTTCAAAAGAACCATCTGAGAGAAAAAAGTTAAAACATCCTTTAGCGTATGTCAGGATAAAACAATACAGAGATGAGAAAGAAGAAAAATACCTTAAAAATAAGGCAAAAAGAGAACTGGAGGAATCACAGAAGCAAAATGGTTGAATACACATATCTAAAAAGGTTATTCCAAGCCTATTACCAAGAAAAACAATTTGATCTCCTTAAAGTAAGTTCTTTCAACTTAAGGGAATTTGGTTTAATCCCTTGGGAAAAAAAAGTTTTTATGAAGAGACATATGAGTTTTGATAACCTGGATAATCTAAGAAATTATTTGATAAAGGATGCTCCAAGACACTTATATTCCAGTGGTTCACTTTATCTAAAACCTGATGCACAAGATATGAATAATAAAGAGTACCGAGGGTGTGATTTTATTATTGATATTGATGTCGATCACTTCTATACTCCATGTAAAGATCAACACGATCTATGGACTTGTAAAGATTGTGGAAATGAGGGAACCGGTATGCCGAAAATTTGCCCAAAATGTAAGGGTTCAAAGTTTACTAAAGTCAGTTGGGTGTGTGATCAATGTTTAGATGCTGCTAAAAACGAGATTACTAAATTAGTTTCTAATTATCTTAGCCCCGATTTTGGAATTGAAGAAAAAGATATGAAAATTGCGTTTTCAGGTCACAGAGGATATCACCTTAAAATTGAAAGTGAAGAGCTTAGAAAACTCACTAGTGAGGAAAGGAGAGAAATTGTAGATTACCTCACCGGAGAAAATATAAATTTTGAAATTTTAGGATTAAATGAAAGATCTAACATAATCTACGGACTGCTGGTGGAAAACACTGGATGGTCCCAAAAAATAATGAATAAAGTTATTGAAGTATTAAAACAGCCTAAAAATATAGTAAAAAATATGCTTTTAAATGAAAATTTATTTGGTTTCACGCCATTTTATGTTAGGAGCTTTTTAAACTATAAAGATGATTTCTTAGAGCTAATTACTAAAGGAGAAAGAAATATTTGGGCTATTGAAGGCTTTGGTTTAACTAATTGGAAGAAACTCCTAAGAGGAATTGTTAAACAAATAGGAGTTGAATTAGACGAGCCGGTATCAATAGATATACATCGACTCATACGATATCCTGGATCGTTACATGGAAAAACAGGATTTAAAGTTCAAGAAATTGAATTAAATGAACTTGACGATTTTAACCCTTTAGATGAATATAATGAGAAATTAGATCCAATCGTGTTTAAAAGTAAAAAAAAATTGACCCAAAAATTAGAAATAGTGGAAAATAAATTACCAATCACTAAAATCAAAGGTGAATCGTTTGGTCCCTATGTCAAAGGTGAAAAAATAGAAGTTCCTCACCACATTGCAGTATTTTTATTATGTAAAGAAGTTGCTAAAACTATTTAAGTTAAAATATAATTAGGTAATATCCTTCATTATATAATAGATTTAAAAATTTTGATGTTCATGAATTTAAAAGCTGATTACAAGAGACTTTATCAACATTGGCTTAAGGAATTTGAACAACCGACCTTAACACACTTAACTCAAGAGGATTTTAGTTATTTTAGTAAAACTTTTAATTATTTCAAGAAATTTGAGTTAGAAGATAAACAAGAAGTTAAACTTCAATTATTAGATTCATACAAAGAGAATTTTAATTTTTTATTTACTGATTTCTTAAAAATTCGAGAGTTAAAATTATTAAATGCGGCTTTAACACTTCAGGAGATTGATTTTAAGGACGTTATAGAAGCAGAGAAACTATTCTATCAAAATTTAATTAGTTCCATCAAAGGGTTTAAAAAGCTTAAGAAAATCTCTTTATACGACGATACCGAGTCACTAGAATTGGAAGAAATTTTTGAAAAAGAAAATGTTATAGTTGAGTCTACACCAGTAGAAAAAGTCAAAGATGACGAAAAAATGATCGTTCCTATTGATGACATTTCAGAAAAATCAAAACCAATTCAAACTAAACAATTAGCTCAATATAAATACACTCTCATTCGATTTACCAGCCCTTCCCCTCCCCTAGTTGGAATCGATGGATTAAATTATGGACCTTTTCAGGAAAATGATATTGCTAATTTACCATACAAAAACGCGAAAATTCTTATTTATGAGAAATTCGCAGAAAAAATTGATATAACTTAGCTTTTTTCAAACCTTTTCTTAAATTCCTCTTTAAAATATATAATGCGATATTTCCCATACTTATCGATTAAAGAAAATTTTGGCGGTTTAGGGTTAATCAATTTTCCACCGCAATATCTACATTTAGATTCTGGATTAATCAATCCATATCTACTGCAATCACTACATTTTTGGAGGTATTTTGTCATCTTTATTACAAATTTCTGTTTATTTAGGTATTAATCTCGTATAAACTCAAATTTTCCGTTATTTTGTAGTGTTACGTTCTCAAGAACCTCTAGTATATCTGATAGGATATTTTCTGCGTCTAGATAATCTTTAGAGACTATTTCTAATCTATAAAACGGTGCACCGATATAAGATAAAGTTAACTTTCTCGTCTCCATTGGAGCTTTAATTACATTTATAACTTTATTCAATGTATCTTTAATTTTGTCTATGCCATCTCCGCTTGTGTTAACAAGTTTTAATTTTCCAATTATGCTTACTGTGGAGACCTCAACGTTCTCATCAACAATTTTCAAGAATGCTTGTTTGACATCTTCGGGAATGTTTTCAAGATCATCCAAAATCTCATTCCCCTCTTCTTTAAGAGCTTCAACAGCTTCTTGGTAAAAATCAAACTGTTCTTTTATAGGCCAGCCAATGAGTTCATACGCTTCTCCCATACTTATATCAATACCCTCTGTTTCCGTTAAAAACTGTAGTAAATTTTCGTATTTATTCGCGTATTTATGTTCTTTTACTATTAGAGCTTTTTGGGCAGAATTTACGCGTCTTAAAGATAAATCAATCTGTCCTTTATCAGGAACAACTTTTACAACTCTTAATACGATTCTTTGGTTTATTCTCACTATGCTCCTAATGTTTTTAACCCATCTACTCGAAATCTCACTAATATGTATCATTCCTCTTGCGCATTCTTCTGAAGGTAAGCCATCGTAATCAGGTAAATCCACGTAAATATACTGGTGTTGAATGTCAACAACACGACCCATAATAAAAGCACCTTCTCGAGGGAACGGGAATTTATTCTTTACCATATTATCTATCAGATTTTTTGAATATTATTTTGATTTATAATAGTTAATTAACAAATTATGACTTTTTACTTTTATTAAAAAGATTATTTTTTTATCTTTTCTTTTCAAATATATCTTAAATATAATTTAAAACTGTTCCTTAAGTGATCTAAAAATACCTAACTGGGTCGTTCATAATAAGTGGGCAAAAATGGCGGGAATAGACGAATTAATCGCGAATGTCGTCGATAGGAACATCGACTACGGGACTACTTGGGCGTTTAATTCTAATAATAACGACCCTAGCAACGACGACGAAAGCGTTATCGTCAAACAACTAAAGTTCTTTCATCAAAAAGATTTAGAAAAAAATTTTAGCGATAAGAACTTGTATGTAAAAGCTTTTTACTTACATCACCTGTTAGATTATTTTAGAGAAACTCGCTTTGATATTTACGATATTGACCTAATTTTTGATAAATTCCTACAAGAAAAAGTTAAAACTCAAATAGTAAATAACAAAGGAAAAGAAATCAATTTCCAAATAGAAATTCACCAAATTTTCGATCTTTTAAAAAAAAATAAAAGAGAATTATATTCCGATCTAAGAGGGGAATACCTAACAAGGTTAGATAATAAAAAGGAACAATGAATTTATGAAATAGTACTTTAACCAAGTGCTTCCCTCAGAAATATAACTTTAATTTATAGTAAAAAATATATATTCGATATCATTAAGGTTTATTATCATTTAATCTAAAAATGTACAATTCAAAATTAATTCTTAAAAAAAGTTAGGAAATTGATTAAAAATGCCTACAGATAAAAAACATTTGAATTTAGTCATAATTGGGCACATTGATCACGGGAAATCGACAATGATGGGTGCGATGCTTATTAAAACTGGCGCTGTTTCCGATAGAGAAGCAAGGGAACTAGAAAAGTTAGCAAAAGAATTCGATAGAGAATCTTGGTCTTATGCTTATGTGTTTGATCGATTGAAAGAAGAAAGACAACGCGGTATTACCATTGATTTAGCGTTTCGAAAGTTTGAAACAAAAACAAAATATTTCACTATAATAGATGCTCCTGGTCACGCAGATTTTGTAAAAAACATGATTACCGGTGCTTCTCAAGCGGATGCTGCCATTTTAGTCGTTTCTGGAAAGAAAGGCGAAATGGAAGTTGGTATTGCTGCAAATGGCCAAACTCGAGAACACGCTTATTTAGCACAGACTTTAGGTGTTAAACAATTAGTCGTTGCTGTCAATAAAGCAGATGTCTACGATTATAGCGAAGAACGTTATAACGAAGTGAAAGACGCGACCTCTGAGCTTTTACGAAGCATTGGTTTCCCCGTCAAGAAAATTCCATTCGTTCCAGTCTCGGGTTTAAAAGCCGAGAATTTAACGGAGAAAACCGATAAGCTCTCTTGGTATGACGGTCCAACCTTAATTGACGCAATCGACAACTTTGAAATACCTGAAAAGCCTACTAACAAACCCCTAAGAATTCCTATTCAGGACGCTTATAATATTAAGGGTACAGGAGTCGTTCCTGTTGGAAGAGTAGAAACTGGCGTATTAAAGAAAAACGATAAAATTGTAATCATGCCAACGGGCTTTCAAGGCGAAATAAGAAGCATAGAAATGCACCACGAGGAAATTGATGAAGCAGAACCCGGTGATAATATCGGATTTAGCATTAGAGGTATTTCAATGGAAGATGTGGGGCGCGGTGATGTCATGGGTCATCCGAACGATGTTCCAACGGTAATTACACCAAAAGGGAACTGGACGGGTCAGATTATTGTTATTTGGCATCCAACCGTAATTGCTCAAGGATATACTCCCGTTGTTCACGCTCATACGGCTCAAGTAGCTGCTAAGTTCGTCGAACTGATTAAAAAGTTAGATCAGAAGACTGGTGCTGTGATCGAAGACAATCCGAAATTTCTTAAGAAGAACGAATCAGCGATCGTCAAATTACAACCGATTAAAAAGCTTTGTATTGAAAAATACAATGATTTTCCCGAACTCGGGCGATTTGCGGTGCGCGACATGGGTAGAACTGCCTGTGTTGGGATTGTAAAAGACCTAGTGACAGGGGAAACAGAGGAATAAAGATTTAACCTTTTTTTGATTTTTTTATTTATATCTAATTTTATTTATTTTTTCATTTTTTCCTAATTAAACTGATTATAAAGATTTCATATTATGTGAATATTATTTTCATTTTTGAAGTATGATTTATCTTTTCTAATTATCATAAATCATGGTTAGAAAGGATTGACAACTAAGCAAAAAATTTGCATTATTGGAGAAAATAACGTAGGAAAATCATCACTGCTATCCTTATTACAAGGAAGGGAAGTCCAAAAGGAAAGAGTTCCTACGGTGGGATTAGAAGTAGAAGACTCCGTTTTGAACGGTAAAAAATGCTCAATATGGGATTTAGGCGGGCAGAAAAGGTTTAAGTTCATGTGGCAGGATTTCTTGAAAGGTGCTGGTTTAGCAGTTATAGTATGTGATTCAACCGAGAAAAACGTAAACCAAACTAAGGAGATTTATAATAGGTTTGAACGTACTTTAGGGACCAAAATTATTGCTATCGCGAATAAACAAGACTTACCGGGTAGGTTAAGTGCTCAAGAAATTCAGAAGAGGTTAGGAGGGCTAAAGACGTATGGAATGTCTGCTATTCGACCTGAATTGCGTGAAAGAATGAAAGAAATTTTGGAATATGAGATAGCTACTTTTTAAAATGTATTATACAGAAAGCTTTATAAGGCATTTCCTATTATGTGGGCTAGTCGAACTGGCTCAGGTATTTTTGAATCAACGCAAATTTTTTTTAGCAAGGATTCTACCTCAGAAAATTGAATCCCTTTAGAATGAAAATAAATTTTGGAGAGTCCTCCTGCCGTTTCAACAGAAGATTCATATAAATTACCGGCATTAACTATATTTTGAAGTTTTTCTTTATAGCGGTTAGGAAAATTCTTAACAATCGCTTTTTTGACAGCTTTAAGATCGACTTTTCTTTCAGTTATAGCTACGATTGGTTTGTTTATTCGCCTGTAAATTTCCTCTAAATCAATAATGTTAAATCCGCCAAAGGTAATTGTGTCAGTTAAAATGTATTGAATATGTTTTTCGTTTAGTTTAGCGAGTTCGATTAAAACTTCTGTAGCATCGCTTCCATCAATTGTTATTTCTTTTTTAACCATTCTTACCATCCTAACACCTTGACAAACGATCCCTATTAAATCTGTAGTTTTTGAATGTGATTTGAGGTTAAATCTTGCATCGTCAAATCCAATTGTTATTGGAAAATCCTTCATGCTTAATTCTCAGGTAAGAATTCTTTAATGTGATTTAAGAGCTTTGTGAACGCAATTCTGGCGCTCTCTATTTCGATATGCCTTTTGTATAAATCTCCTGTAAGAGAATCGGAGAGGAAATCTATAATTTCCTTTATCGCCATTTTTTCACTAATCCAGATGTAAGCAATAATAGCTTCAACGGTGTCTGCGAGATCGTGAGCGTTTGCTCTGTTTATCGAAAACTTTTTCATGTTTGCGTTTTTTAAAGCTTCTGCCAATATTGTTTTGCTTACCTTCTTACCCGTTCGAATAATTTTATTATATTTGTTATTACGAGTTAAATACATGGATTTAGCAACCGAGTAAGTAAGATTAACAATACCATCTCCGATTTTAGCTAAACCTTTATCAGTTCCTATGGACCTTTGGGTAAGATTAAGTTTTAAATCTTTTAATAAAAAATTATGTGCCATTAAGAATAGATGATCAGTAATTTCTTATAAACTTTTCATAAAACTGAAAAAAAGATTCATTACATAAGTTTTTTGAATACTTTCTGAGTTTCAGCAACTTCATTTCTCAACCCATCTATTCCTTTTGAAAAGATTTCTTTTACTTTGTATCCGTCTTCGAGTCTAATAAAAATTTGAGGTGGGGATAACGCTATTTCCGTAATTTTATAAGCCGCAGCTTTAACCCCTTCGATCATTAACAAATGTTTTACAAAGATATTACAAAAACCATGCGATTGGCCTTCAAGGGTTAATGTATAATCGTTGTCACCTGGACCACTTATAAGATTTAATTTTAATATTGTATATTCTGGTAGTTCTGGAGCTTGTTCTACTTCTTCTTCCGATTCTTCTTCCGATTCTACTTTTTCAGTCTGCTCAGGTGTTTCTGCAAGAGGTGTCTCGTCCTTTTTCACAGCTTCATTTGATACATCTGGATAATGGCTATCTATATCTTCCTTGTCAAATATATCTTCTCCAACGTCTTCAAGATCGCTATCTTCTTCCTTTGGTTCAACTTTTTTTTTTGCCAACTATATTCACCAAAATCTATGAATCTAATTTCTCTAATTTAGAATTAAATAAATGTTTTTTGGTTTTAAAACACTAAAAAGATAAGCAATTTTATAAATATCGATTAGCTAACTCTTTTAATCTTTCAGTTGCTAAATATTGGAGATCTTTAGGACCAAACAAAGAGATTTTTATTGAATTTCCATCAACTGTACAGTTTAAGGTAAGATAATTTATTTTTTTTTGAACTTCTTCAAGAAATTTAATAGTGTTATTTAACTCCCCATTTGAATTATAGAAGTGTATTACTTTTCTTCCACCACGGCTACCCAAGAATAAAACCTTTAAAAAATAGTTATTTTTTAATATCTTAAGTTTTCAGTTACATTTCCGTAATCGTCTGCTAATTTTCTGCTTTCAAGGTTTCCACATCTGGGACATCTTAATCTATCAATCCCTATCTTCTTAAGAGATGTTCCACATATTAAGCAATCAGCATGAATAACTCCAAAATTTCTTCCAGAGGTGCTTAATTTATATTCATTATAATTCTGCTCAATTACTTTTGATCGAATAATATCGGTAGTTTGAAAAGCATCTGAGATCCTCTCGATGTATTTTTTTGATATCTGGGAAACATGAATATTTCCAAAATAAGAGCTATTAAAATGAATCTTTTTATTGATTGTATGAAAATTAAGGCCCACAGAATACTGCCTTAAAAACAATGCCGTCCCGATTACCCGATCGCCAATCTTTACTGTTTTTCGATTTTCTTCTTGATGATTCCTTACTTCTATTAATCTTTTGTTCGTATCAATATTGATTATTCCAGTTTTAGATGCAATAATTTGACCATCTTTTACATAAGTAGACTGTTTATCGGGTAGAAACTCTTCTACAACACCTAAATATTGACCCGTAAGAACTATTTCTTTATTTTTCGCTGATTCTTTCATAACTTTCAACAAAAATCTTTTAATTTCCCTATTAAATTATAATTAATTAAAACAATTAAGTTTTTTCATAATTTTTCATAAACAAAATTATAGCATGGATATTTTAGGCGGAGCAAATGTCGATGGACTATTTTCTGTAACGAATATGTTTAAATTATCGTTTTTTTTTTATTTTTATAGGAAACATGAAGCATAAAAGAGAAATTAGTATAAAAAGCCCAAGTTTGCGGGCCATTAGGAACAATTTTAGGGAAGTCCTTTATTTAGAGTGGAGTAAGCGGTCTCGTGCCATAATACGTGCGCAATCTGCTCTTCATGATACCAAGTTCTCCCAGAGCGATAAACTAAGGATACATGGGGAGTTACAGGCAAAGCTTGGAGAAAACAGGATCATTATTAAGCCAACTATTGTCATATGCGGGTGGTGCCATCATAGGGATAAGGACGCGATATATAACCCATCAAACCGCCAGTGGTTTTGCCCTGGTTGTTATAATGAGCATAAAGAAGACATTCTAAGCGCGGAGTCGTTTATCTACTAATGATTAAAGATCTTAAAGAATTGTGAATGAATGTGTAGCGAATTATACCATCAAAAATCTTTTTTTTAAAAAGTTTTGCTGTTATTACAAAATTAAGACAATATCAGCAATACTTATTTAATTTCTCAGATTCTTTCTAACTTAAGCAACTAGTGTTAAATGAATGAATTTAATGTATTAATTTTAAGAAAGTAAATATTTAAAATGAAATTTAATAAAAAAAATTTAATATCGTTAGTTCAACAAACAGAAGTATTTTCTAATCCCAAAATCGAGTTAGAGCAATATTGCACTGATGCGAAAAGTGCGGTAGACATCATATATTTTGC
>JAUWZT010000093.1 GCA_030615145.1 Promethearchaeota archaeon
ATTATAATACAATTAATTCTTACTGCGATTTTACCTGTATCTATTGATACAATGCAAACTAACACTATTGAATATTGGTTTTTTTATTTACCAGACACTTACACAAGTACATTTGGAATTGAAAGTTGGGTAAACCCCACCATATTGATTGCTTTTAGAGTTACAACATCTCTTTTGATTGGATTAGTAATTGTTCCATTACTCGTAGATATAAAGGGTGAAGACGTGCCTCTACCGGTCTTTATTGTCGTAATTGGTTTATTTATCCCACCTTTTCTCTATTTAAGCTTTGTTTGGTTGCCGGGAGCGATGCCAGTGTTGACATTTCTTATGTGTGTGATATTATTTATTCTACTACTACTAATAACGAAGTCGGGCAAGGAAGGATAGAAAAAGAAATAACATTATATTTTTTATTTTTTTGTTATAATTTTTATATATATTGGACAATAAAGTATTGATATTACAATTTAAATTAAACTAATTTTGTGTTTTGTAAAATCATGGCAAAAAAAAAAGTTGATTTAGAAGAAAATAGCAGTGAAGACGCAATAAAAACGGAGGCAAAATACGAACTAAAGGATTTACCGGGAGTAGGAGATGTTACGATAAAAAAGTTAAAGGAGGCAGGAATTATCTCGATCAAATATCTTGCAATTTATCCAATTGCTAAATTAATGGATAAAGCGGGAATAGGAGAAAAAACAGCTCAAAAAATTGTTAAAGCTGCTCAAGACATTGAAAAAATGGGATTTAAAAGCGCTGACCTTATATGGGAAAAAAGAAAGCATTTGAATCGGTTAACAACAAGTAGTCATACATTAGATGAATTATTAGCAGGGGGGATTGAACCAGGTGCTTTAACTGAGTTTTATGGTGAATATAGGACAGGAAAGACTCAAATAGCGCACCAACTCTGCGTAAACGTTCAATTACCCTACGAAGAGGGAGGTCTTGAAGGTAATGCCCTTTATATCGATTCGGAAGGAACTTTTAGACCTGAAAGAATAGTCCAAATGGCCGAAGCTAAAGATTTAGATCATAATCAAGTTTTACGGAATATTACTGTTGGGAGAGCTTATAATTCTGATCACCAAGTCCTGCTAGCACAAGAAGCTTCAAAGATAATTAAAGAAAAGAATATCAAACTAATCGTTGTAGATTCAATAATTGGGCACTTTCGAAGCGAATATGTAGGGAGGGGCACTTTGGCAAATCGTCAACAAATACTCAACACTCACATCCATGATTTATTAAGGTTAACAGAAATATTTGACGAGTTAGCAATAATGATTACAAACCAAGTCTCTTCGAAACCAGACGTATTCTATGGAAACCCAACAACTCATACAGGAGGACATATTATGGCCCACGGTGCTACGATAAGAATATATTTAAGAAAGGGAAAAGGAGAACAGAGAGTAGCAAAAATGGTTGATGCCCCCCATTTACCCGAAGGAGAAGCTGTATTTTCAATAGCTGATAGTGGTATAAACGATTAAATCATGCACTTAAGTTGTTATTCGAAAAATCTAATTTACATACGCGTTTAAAAAGTTATAAAGAAATAATAAATAAAATTAATAATTAACATTCACTTCAACATCAATACCTTCTCGAACGGCTTGAGTTACAACACAGTATTCTTCGAACATCTTTCTACATTGATCTGCTCTTTTACGAGTATCAGGATCGCTAATTTTAATATCAATATCGACATCGATCTTTTTAACTCTCCAGAAACCTTTTTTATTTCGAGCAATTGTTAGTTCTGCTTCAGCTTTCAAATCTTCTAAAGTAAGATTTCTTTTTTTTAAACAAAAAATAAAACTAGCACTCAAACACCCTAATAAGGCTAAGCCTAGCATTCTTGTAGGGTTAGGACCAAGCATGTCAACTTCTTCCTTATGTGTATCGTCTACATAGCAATCTTTTACTTTCATATCCCCAAGGTCGCACGAAAATATCATTTCTTGTTCTAAAGACAATCCAACTTTGGTTTTCATTCCTTCAGACATATAAAATCACATTTATATTATTTTTTTAGGTTATTAGTTTATTTTGCATCCACTTTGTGGGATATAATTTAAAACTAACATTTAACTCTTAAATTTTTTTCATTTAATTTATAAGGTGTAGGAATCGATTATAGTCTGGCTAATATTAATCTGAAGATTCTATTCTTTTTAATCGAAAGTGTCTATACAAATGGAAATATAAAAAAATAAAATAAATGAATATAAGAAAAATATATTGAAACGCAAAAATAATCATAAAATTTACCATAAGTACGAATAAAATAACTTCAATTCCTAAACATATCTTACTACTATAATATTTTTCATCAAAAAAGGATTCGGGTTTCTTATATTTAGCCAAGTATTTAGGAAGATTGTTAAATTCTTCTTTTGATATTAATAGTTTTAATCCAATTTGTTTTTTTTGAAAGTAGAAAAAATTAGTACCCCAATCAAAAGTATCTATAACGATATGCGCAGAATATGCGACACCACTGAAGTACAATGCGGGCCAATTAGTAATTACTCCAATTACTATGATAAAGAGACTAGGTATTATTGAATGTGAAATAAGCATTCTGTGATTATGATTTTTAGCAAATTGAGAAAAAAAGACATCGAAATCACAGATAAAAGAAAGTAAAAGGACGAGGAAATATTCAAACAAAGTAAAATTGAAAAAATAGTTCAAAATTGAGGCTAATATTATCCCTATTCCGAAATGAGTGTTTATATGCATGGTATGATCCTTAAAGGTAATTAATTGACATAATTTTTACTTTCTATTCTTTTTATAACTTTATTTTTTGTTTCAAATCCCGTAGGTCCTTTCTTTTCAATTAAAAAAGATGCTGCCGCTGATGCGTTATATCCTGCCTTTTCAACTGCATTCCACGACATATCAGAATTGATTAACTCGCATATAAAAATTGCTAAATATACATCACCTGCTCCAGTTTCATCCACAACAGTTTTTGGTTTAAAAGCCGGGATTTTCAATAGTTTTTCTCCATTCTTTAATATCATTGATCCTCCTTCTCCCAGTGTCATAATATATATTGCCTTATTTTCAAATCTCTTAAAGGATTCCATTACTTTTTGTAGGTCTGTTTCACCAGATAATAATTTCATTTCAATCTCAGACCCTTTTAGAATTAATCGATCGCCTATTAAGCTAATTATTTTTTTCATGTTAGCTATAATTGTTTCATCTGAGATGTAAGATATTTTACCATCATCATCAATATTTCTTATAAATCCTTGTAAATCAATTCCAATAAATGCATTTGGAAATTCTACTAATACTTTTGATACATATTCGTAAGAAACTTCATTACACAAAGGAACCAACACGATAATATTCGGAAGGTTTGTTTTATAAAATTCAGGGATATCTTCAAATCTTAGATTAGGGCTTCGAGATTTGAGGGTTAGTGTTCTTGAATGATTTGAATAATCTAATACAAAATTAGTATTCTCAGTTTCAAACGATTTCACACCGCTAATATCTATAGACTTGTTATCAAAATGTTTTAACAACGATTTATCAAAATTTATAACTCCTAAATTTGAGATAATACCAATCTTCGTTGACTTTGTATATTTTCTAAGCCCTAACGAGCCAAAAGTAACACTTCCACCTAAAGATGGTTTTCGTTTTTGTTTAAATCGAATAATACTGTCGATAGCTATGTGTCCAATGAATAAAAATGATAACGAATTTTTCATACGAATAGCCATCTTTTCTTCATTTAATTTCTTATCGCACAAAGAACTTACTTAATTATAATATTTGAAACTTTTGGTTATGGTTTAAAATAAAATCTATTTAAGAAAGAACTTCATTCTTAAAAATGAGACAAGACTTAATAAATTTGCAAAAAATCAATTAACTACATTTGATTAATTTGTTTATTTAATTCTGAAATTATAACATCTTTCTCAGTAATAATTGATTTTAATTTGTTTATATTTTTCTGCAGATTTTCGACTAATCCTGGCATTGAGCTATCAGAAACCGTAGTTGGGGCTATCTGTGATAATTTTAAATCTACTATTACATCTTCCTTTTCTTGTATTTTACTTTCAAGGTCTTTTATTTTTTGTTCGAAGTTTTGGGTAGCAATCTGCGTTGCTTCTATTTTCTTATCACCAAGAGAACTTTGTATTTCTTCAAGATCTTTTTTAAGGGATTCATTTTCTTCTTTCAATGATTCCAACTCTAGAGGGCTAAATTCGAATCCTTTTTCTTCTAAAGCATTCTTAAGCTGCGATTTCTCTTTGGTTAATTTTTCAATCACTCGTTTATATTTGGTTAAATCCGATTGCAGATCTTTACATAACACTTCAAGCGGCGTTGACGACTGTTCAGGAGGGAGTGGTTTGATAACGGGAGGTTTTGGAGGTTTAGGAGGCTCTACTTGAAGCACAAAATCTACAGGCTCGCTTTTCATTTTTTCAACTAATTGTTCATTTAGTTTGTTAATCTCTTCCGATAATGATGAAATTCTTGACTCTATATCTGTTACATTAGACTCTCTTTCATTAAAATCAGATTGCAGCTCCTCAACCAACACGTTATTTACTGGAGTTGTTGGTACTGAAGTAGAAATTCTCGTTTTTTGCAGATCAGATATTAGACTATCTTTGGCTTTAATTTCTTCGTCTTTTTCTAGCAAAAGTTTTATCATACTTGTTACTTTACTACTAAGCTCTGAATTTTCGACCGTTAATTCGTTCAATTTTATGCTTATTTCAGTTACTGCCTCTTCTTTCTCTAATTTTAATTTTTCTTTTTCAGCAATAGCCTTTTTAACGATTTCCTCAGACCGGGTTATCAAATTAATATCAGTAGCAATTTTTTTTCTTAAATCTTCGTTTTCTTTTTGTAATGATTCAATTTTTTTTATTGACTCTCCAAGTACAGAAGAAGATTTATTTTCTGTTGTGATTTTCTTTTTCCACAAAGAAATAAAGTCTTCTACTTTCTCCTCATTTTCCTCATTTTCCTCTGGCATAATACCTTTTTAAATTCACAATTATTATAATTATTGTTAATAATTTTTTTAACTATTAATTTTTCTTTTCTTAATATGATATTTAATGTTTACCTTAATTTATTTATTATTCTTACCTTTACTGCCTACCGAAATTCTCTTCGAGTCTAATATTTTTTGGCTTACTGTCCTCTTTATCGTTTGAGATGTCAGCAGAAAAAAAAAAATAACTCCCGATAAAAAATTCCTTTTAGATAGGAACTTTAAAATCAATATTATTTTCAAGAGTTTCGAATATTTCTTTTGCGATTTGAACTATTTCTTTGTATTCTTCTTTTGGCTCTTCGTTCTCTAAACGATAAGTACAAATTGTAGTGAGAGATTACCTTTAAATACAAAAACGGATATGTGATTAACGTGAAAGATAAAAAAATTATCGCTTATAAAAAGGAGCAGACCAGAAAGATCGCGTTTAACTTAAGGGGACTCATCGCAAAAGCAGTTATGCAAGAATGGAGCCGTTTAGGTGAAAGACAGAAGAATAAACCTACATTAGAATATATTAAGATTGGAAACAAGCGCAGCGATTTATATCTAGCGTTGCAGGCTTCGATTTGTATATGCCCCGGATGCCATCAAACAGACGGAGACATGGCTTACAACGCCCTCTTGAAGCATTGGTTCTGTACTCAATGTGTTCAAGGATACCGCGATTTCTACCACAAGAATAAGGCAATTCTCGACCAAGGTGGGTTTGTCGGCGATTTTGACGAAGATTTCCACGGTACTTTTTTGTAATTATTAGTTTTAAATATAACTTATAATCCCTGAAAAATAACCAACACAATATCCATATCCACCCTTAATGTCGTTGCTAGTATAATATTTTAGCAATTCGCCTTTTAACAATTCACCTTTAGTTGCGTTTAATTTTTCACAAATTAACATTAAAGTCGTTATTGTTTGGGCTCCGCATACGGTTGTTTTTGAAGCAGCTGAAAGAGTTTTATTTGGATTAAATTCTACAAAAGCATCAATAACATCTTGATCAAATTTCTTAAACTCAATTAATTGATTTTTATCAAAAACCTCTTTATGTGACATATCGGACGATGCTACAATAACAATATCTTTATTTAACGCTTTAATTGCTGTAGAAATATCAAAAGCTATTTTTTCAAATACGCTATAATCCCTTCTAATCCCTATTTTTAGTGTTACTATTTTTACATCTTTATCTTTAGCACAATATTTAATGAAAGGTAATTGTATTTCAATATTGTGTTCTTGTTCCATGAAGCCGGTGAAGGCAGAACGATCTTCAACAATAATATCACTTGTATCTAAAATCTTTTTAGATAATTCATCGTCAATTAGTAAGTTTCCTAAAGGAGTTTCCCAAGCGCCATCTCCTAATAGAGCCACCTTTCCATAGCCAACATGATCAGTCCCTAATACGATAACTGTATCCGGGATTCTTTCTTTAAATAGGTTCAAATACGTAAAGGCGGCACATCTTCCAGAAAAGGTATATCCCGCATGAGGAGATACCCCTCCAATTATAGTCCTACTATCTTGATTTAGCGTTTCAGGTAATTTACCTGGCCCAAACTCTTTATCAGAAAAAGAATATTCTAGGTTTTTTATTAAATCTTCTTTTTTACCAGGGTACCAACTTCCCGCATGTGATGCTTTTCTTATAAGCAATTTTGTCACCTTCTTCTAAATAATTATTGTTGTTTTCCTATTAAATATCTTTTATAATTATCCCCGAAAAATATGAAGCATTATATTTACATGGACCAGTGCCTCCACCTTTGTCATAACTAGTGTAATAATTTAACGCTCTACATTCGTTTGCACCCATCCTTTTACATATTAACATTAATGTGGTAAGAATTTGTGGCCCTTTTATAGAAAATTTTGACGCATCATAAAAAGTCTTCTTTGGGTTAAATTCTGTAAAAGATTTGATTACAGATTTATCTGCTAAGAGCATTTCTTGCACTTTAAGTTCAGCAGTAAATTCATCTTTACAAATAATATGACTCATATCTGTAGAACCTATAAATACTATATCTTTGTTTAAGGATTGGACTACTCTCGCGATATCTTTGGATAATTTATCTAATTTATCATAATCCATTATAGAAATAATAATTGGTAAGATTTTTATCTCCCTCTTTAACGCACAATACTTAATAAACGGCAATTGTACATCAATATAATATTCTCTTCCAAAGGGAAATCCAATAAAAGCAGAATCATCTCCTTTAACCATGCTACTCGTTTTTAGCAATTTTTGAGACAAATCGCTATCAACCTCTAGGTTACCTAACGGAGTTTCCCATTCACCTACTTCTAATAAAGCGACATTATTATATCCTAAATCTTCAGTGGCTAATATTACAACAGTATCCGGGATTTTTTCCTTAAACAAATGTAAATATGTATGCGCTGCACAGCTACCAGAATAAACATAACCCCCGTTTGGAGATATTCCACCAAAAATTGTTCTTGTTTTTTGGTTTAAAGAGTCAAATTTTTCACTTGGTCCAAATTCTTCATCTAAAAAGAATTCATCTAACATTTTAATTAAATCCAATTTGGATCGTGGAAAATAAATTCCCGCGGCAGAAGATTCTCTTAATACCAAATTTAATCTTGAGTGAATGATTTAAATTATTCTATTAAAACAATTGTATTAAAAATTTATATAATTTTATCTATTATTCGTTAAATTGGAAGAATTATTAAATTATCCACTATACATCTAATTAGATGAGTAAAGAAAAAGAGCCTCCCATTTCGCTGGAGGATATAAACGAAGACGACATCCCAGAAAAGATTCCAACTAAATTTATTAATAATCGCGTAATTGTGTTTAATCCTTTGTTTGCTTCCTATTTATACGTTAAACAAAAGTTTTTTGGGTCTCCTCTCGGGATTAGTAAACCCCGTTTAGAATATTTTTCTAAACCATCAGAATTATCCCTAATTGAAGCACTTTACTTGTTAGAAAGAGAAAAAATTACTATATTTGACGCTAAGAGCGATAAGTACCTTTCTCCAAAAGAATTTCACGAAATTGGTAAAAAAATACATCATAAATTTGAAGAAAAATTTATTATTTATCAAGATTTAAGGAAAAAGGGATACATTCCTCGTCCAGGGTTAAAATTTGGCGCTGATTTTGTAGTGTATAAAAAGGGACCGGGGTTAGAGCATTCAGCGTTTATTGCTCATGTATTACCTCATGATGCAAAAATAACTGCGATTGATATGGTTAGAGCTGGAAGGTTGGCGACCTCTGTAAGGAAGAAATTTGTAATCGCAAATCCACTAACAATGAGTTATTACTTCTTTGAATGGTTCAAACCCTGAGACGCAGATAAACTTTAAAATTTAATGATAGATTTACTATCTTCGATGAACGTTAAAAACTAAACCTAAAGATTCATTATTAATTTTATCCCTTAGCTCTTCAATTTGTTCAAAATTTTCATTAGGAATATAATGGCTAATTTTCATAACCTCATTGAGAACCTCATCGCACCTCTTCTCATCAATTAGAAAACCTCGTTTTACGAGTGATTTACTTTTATTATATAATAAAAGTATTACTTTTACTAACCCTAGCAATTTTCGACTACTCGTATAACTATCTACTTCATTGAAAGCATTTTGAACTAAAAATGCATTTCTTATTAGATTTGCCGTAAAAATTTCTAATCTTTGATCTTCAGCTAAATTTTTTAGCCCTAGTAGCTGGATAAGATATTTCAACTCGTTTTCTTTTGCTAAAATCTCATTCACTTGTTTTCTACACTCAAACCAGTTTAAATTTATTTCTGGCCAAACAATGTCTCTCTCGCTCCACCATTCTGCTACATACTCAGGATAATTGGAGTATGAACTGATCCAACTAATTGCAGGATAATGTTTTAGGTATGCTAGTTTAGGGTCTAAAGCCCAAATCCCCTGAACAACACGTTTAGTAGCTGCAGTAACAGGTTCGCTAAAATCTCCCGCTGGTGGAGATAGCGATCCTATGATTGTTATGGATCCTTTTTTTTTTCCTAAAGTTGTAATAACACCTGCTCGCTCAAAAAAACTTGATAGTTTCGATGGCAAATACGCAGGATAACCCTCTTCAGCAGGCATTTCCTCTAATAGCCCTGAAATCTCTCTTAAAGATTCTGCCCATCTTGAAATACTATCTGCTACAACGGCAACATCGTACCCCATATCTCTATAATATTCTGCGATCGTAATGCCTGAAAAAAGACTTGCTTCGCGAGCAGACACGGGCATATTTGAAGTATTGGCAATAAGAACAATATGTTCCAATAAAGGTCTTCCCGTTTTAGGATCAATAGTTTCCGTGAATTGTTTTAGAAAATTTGCAATCTCATTGCCAGGCTCCCCGCATCCTATATATAGAACGACATCTGCGTTACAAAATTTAGCTATATGTTGTGAAATAATTGTTTTACCAGTTCCAAACCCTCCTGGAACCGCAAAAGTACCACCTTTTGCTACAGGAAACAATAGATCTATAATACGCAAGCCAGTTAGTAAAGGTTCGCTAGGTTGATTTTTTGCGCTATAAGGTTTGCTCATAGTGACTGGCCATTTTTGTAACATACTAAAAGATTTATCTACATTCTCCTTTCTTAAGGTATATATCTCATCGATAATTGTATAATCACCTTCGTCAACAATAAACGACAAAATACCAGAATTTTCAGGAGGAATCATTATTTTATGTTTAAAAAAGGGTGTTTCTTGAACTGTCCCAATTTCTTCTCCACTACTTAAAGAATCATTTATTTTTCTTGATGGAATAAAATGCCATTTTTTTGTCCTTGATAAAGAGGGAAATTCAAGGCCTCTTCTTAATCTTCCTTCTTTAAAATGGCTGAAAGTAAGATCTAAAGTTCTCTGAATTCCATCAAAAACATTTGCCAATAATCCTGGTGCTAACTCCATAGATAAAGGTTCGTTAAGATTAATTACTTTATCGTGTAATTTTATACTATTAGTACTTTCAAAAGATTGGGCTATTACATGATCCGAGTAGATTTGAATTACCTGACAAATAATGTTATAGTTACTAATCTTAATTAAATCATGAAGCCGAACCTGATTTTCTAATCCTTTAACTTCTACTAATGACCCATTCACAGCAGATATAAAACCCAAATTAGAATTATTTGTTTCTGTGACCATTTTTTACTAATCCTACCATGTAAATTAACATTATGTTTTTTATTATATTGTTCGCTTTCTACAAATTGGACATATTTTCACAGACTTTGTAATTAACATTCCGCAATTTTTACATTTCTTAACAATTTCTTTCATTTCAAGTGCTTGACCACATGTAGGACAATTTTTACTGTAGCTTGTTATGATCATGCCGCAATTTTCGCATTTATTAATAAGGGATTTGCGATACTTAAAGTTCAGATTGACTTCTTTAAAATCTTTTTGAACCGGTTTCTCAGGTTCCGTTTCTATCTTTAATTCCAATTTTCGATGAAAATCTTGACTTCTTCTCTTTTTTTTATCAGAAAACATTTTTGAATAAATTGATTTTTGCTTCTTTTTCCTAAAGAAGGATCCTACAAACAGCAGCAACACGAATCCTAATATTAAAATAATGAGAAGTGGGTTTGTTTCAAATTCCATTAATATAATAAGTAAAAAGATTATAACAATTAGACAAATAATTAGTAGTAATATTTTAAGAAAAATTCCTTTTTTGGATGAACTTTCTTTCTTATCTTCGGTTGTCATATTTTTATTTCCATTATAAAAATTAAAAAAAAGTCCTACTTTAGAAATATTTTTTAGAAATATATTGTTCTGCCTTAATTATGTCCTCATGAGTTTTCTTTGATTCAATCTCTTTATCTATTTCTTCGGAAATAACATCTTTTATGGTGCTTATTTTAAAGGAAACAATAGAATATTTATCGTATAAATGAAGAGGAATATAATTAACTCCGGTTCCTTGATAGAATTTAAAGAAAAATTCATAAAAATGGAGCCTTATAGCATTTATAAAAACAAGTAATCCTTCTAGTAAAATAACAACCACATTGCCAAAAATCAATCCTATTATATTAATTATCTCGCTAATAATCCCCTCGCCTTGAAATAAATTCCCCATTGCTTGAATTGCGACCATTAAAGAGATATGTGCTAAGGCTAACGCTAGTAATCTTATATAAGATGCTACATTGGCCATTATCGATAATAATGTTTCAAATGACTCCATTGTACCTTCCCCTATAAGACCTCCAATTGTCTCTTCTTTCAAATAAGAAACGCGGAAAAGTTTGCCAAATGGTTTTAAGAGGATTAATAATATGCCTGGGAGCAAGGGCAACAAAATAGGGTAAGGAGGTGCCATCCATAGATAGATATCAAAACCAAAAGTAAAAATTAAAATAGTTCCTCCAGTTAATAACCATATTTTAACTAAAGAGTCTGTAAAACCTAAAAATTTTCTATGTTGTTTCCAATAATTCAAAAACTGTATGAACCAGCCCAAATTAATATGGAATACTCCAATTAATACAGCGAACTTAAAAACGGCCATTATATTATTTAATGGATTGTGTAAAGTGATATTTAATATTGGAATGGTAACAGGTTCTAAGTGTAAAAAAACTGTTCCAAATAATTCAATGTCATGCATCCCAAAAAATTCACCATATAAAATTCCAACCAGTATAGAACCTATTCCACAATAAAAAATGATCCAGCAAAAATTTAAGAAATCTGTACTTTTTTTGTTCCTAAAGACAAATGCTCCAATCAAACCTGAGATAATTAATATTATTCCATGCCCTATATCCCCAAACATCAATCCAAACAAAAGTGGAAAAGTTATTGCCAAAAAGGGAGTAGGATCAATTTCTGAATAAGCAGGAACACCGTACATTTTAGTAAGAGTTTCAAAGGGCCTTACAAAGAAATTATTCTTCATAATTGTAGGAGCTGTATTTCTTAAATCCTTTTCAGTTTCCTTATTATTTGTCGGTTCTTCTTTTAATGAAGAATCTTTTTTTTTGGAACCTAGTAATTTTCCTGAATGAATATGGTTTTTATCTTCTTTCAGGCTAACAAATCTATTTTTTGTAATATCTATTAATTCAATCGTTATTTGATCTTGAAATTTTTCGAACAATCCCTTTTGGATTTCTTGTTTTTTTTCTTGAGGAACGTAAAAGCTCAAATTTAACCGATTTAAAGGTAATTCTTCGAATTGATGCGAAGTCCAGTTATATTCTTCTATATTTTGCATGATCTCATTCGTAGCAGCAAATAGTAGTATGTTATCGTCTCTTAATCGTTCTAATTCCTTTTGATATTTATTTAAAGACGACACAATAAACTTAATTTCAT
>JAUWZT010000063.1 GCA_030615145.1 Promethearchaeota archaeon
AAAAGCTTGAGAGCTTTAAACCCTATTAATGGTTCTTTAATATGGGGACAAATTTTTGAAGATGGAATAGGTGACGTTATAATTCATCGAGATTCTACTGACTTTAGAACAAAGGAAGTAATTGCATGTGGAAACGATGGCTCAATCAGAGTTTTTAAAGGAAAAGATGGAGATTTAGTTTGGTTTAAACGATTTAAAGATAAAATTCGTTGCGTTTCGATTTTCAAATCAAAAAATAGAGAATTGGTTGTTTGTGGAGGAGACGATAAAAAACTTCACTTAATTGATAAACTTACTCAAGAAGAAATTAAATCAATTCAATTCGACGATTATGTCTGGAAATGTTTTTCGTTTCTTCATAATGACGAAAATTATTTATTAGTAAGTACTTATTCGTTTGAATATTTTGACGAGTCTCTTAATATCGAAGATATCGAATTCAGCTCAAAACTTATGTGCTGGAACCAAAAATTAGAAAAGAAATGGGACATAACGCATATAAATACGGAATGTTTGATTCAAACTAAAATAGGTTCGAATAGTTATATTGTTTTAGGAACAACTAAGGGGAAAATATTGATCATTGACGAAGTTTCTGGCAAAATTATTACTAAAATTCAAAAAAAATCGTGTTTAAACGACCTAAAATACGATTTGAAATCAAATATCTTACTTGCCTGTCACGATAACGGTTCAATATTCGCTTACTTTTTAGCGGAGTCTTAACTTTGATATGTAAATAAAAATTTTTTAAAAGAATAACTATGTGTCGTATGTTTTTTCAGTGTTCGCTTGAACCCTTTCAAATTGATTTTAAAATTTTAAAAAAATTTGTAACCTCGTGCCATTGGCATTATTTAAGGAATTATAACCTTTTTGGGCACCATGGATTGGGTTGGGGCTTCGCTTATATCTCTGAAGATGACAATAAACTCGTAATAAAGCGAGATATAACTCAAATTTACCACGCGGACTGGAAAAACCTCACTAAGATTAAAACTCGTTTCTTTTTAGTCCACGCGAGAAAAACCCTCCCTTGGAAAAAGAACTTTAGAGATGTACATCCTATCGATATTGGTGAGAAATATATCATAACACATAATGGAATTATAAAAGGCTTTCCAGATAAAAAATTAAAAAACCCAAAATTGGAAAGAATTTATAGTAATACTAACTTGGACACCCGAAAATATCTATGTGCTATTATTGACGAACTACAAGAAGGTAAAAGTTTAAAGAATACCTTGGAATCCATTTTTAAAGAGATTGAGATAGGTGCTGGCGCGAACGCGTTTCTATTTAATTCGCACACCTGCAATGTCATCACCAATCGTAAAACTAATTTTAACGGCAGGCACCACACCTTATTTTTAAGTAAAAAACAAAAAGAAATCCTTGTAAGCACTACTCCCTTAACTGACAATGCGAAAGAAATTCCTAATTACTCTTTAATTCAAATTGATTTAAATAACCTTAACCTGAATGCGATGAAATTAGAATTTTAGGTATAAATATATAATTTTAAATAAAAAAAAAATGAAAAAGGTTAATTATATCCTTTCTACTCTCCAGATTCCTCTTCGGCAGCTAGCTCCTCTTCCAATTCCTCGAGCGGAACAGGTGCTGGAGTTGTGAGCATTGAATATCCTATCCATATAGCAATAATTGCTATTAATAATACCATAATCCAGAGTGGTAGAACAGTGAATAATCTCCAATCGAGCCAATCGATATTAAATATTCGGAAGGCAGCGTCCCAATCTGGGAGCCCACCAAGAGTGCCAAACCATAAATCAACGACGCTTCCCATGGTATAAACTACTGCGATAAGGATACCAAGGAGCATGACGATTGCGCCAATTATCTTATCTTTTGCCATTATCAATACCTTTGTGTATTTTAAGTTTTTAGTATATTTTTTCAAGCATTTTTACATTGCTTAATATTATTTTTAAAATTATATTAAATTAAAACCATTCGTTAAGAATCACTTGGTTTTAATTGTGATGTTTCATAAATTGATAATATAAAGCGAAGAGAGTTCGAAAAATCGCGATTTTAAAGTGGTAAAATTATGTCAAATAGCAACCAATATGTTCTAATTATTGGTTCAAGTAATATGGATTTAAACATATACTCACAACGGTTACCGGAACCAGGTGAGACTGTAACTGGGGGCACATTTAAGCAATTCTTGGGAGGAAAAGGCGCGAACCAAGCGATAGCTTCTACGAGATCTGGATCTAATACTATTTTTATTGGTAAGGTCGGCATAGACGCGTACGGAGACCAAATGATTTCTCAATTAAACAATGAAGGTGTGGACATAGAACATATTATAAGGGATCCTAACGAATCGAGCGGAATCGCTTTTATAATGATAGACGAAAACGGAGAGAACATGATTAGTGTAGCGCCCGGGGCAAATTTCAATTTAACGCCAGAAGACGTTCGAATAAATTCCGAAGTCATTAAATATGCTAACGCTTTGATCGTTCAGATGGAAATTCCCATTGATTCAATTGAAGAAATTTTTAAAATAGCAGTTCAAGGGAAGGCTGTAAAAATTCTTAATCCTGCGCCGTTAAAACCTATTAGTTTATCAATTTTGAGAAATATTGATGTAATAATCCCCAACGAGGGAGAACTCCTACGTTTACATTCGCTTTTAAATCTTAAAGAGTTAGTTGGCGAATCTAAAAGCAAAATTATTCAAGCTTCAAAAGATATCTCAAAAATAGGAGTTAAATCAATCGTAACTACATTAGGCAGTAAAGGATGTATAATATATAACGCTGCAGAAGATAAAATTACTGAAATACCCGCTTTTAAGGTTAAACCCATTGATACAGTAGGCGCTGGAGATTGCTTCAACGGAGTTTTAGCAAGCAAGTTAAATCAAGGGGAGAACTTAATCACTTCGGTAAAATACGCAACAGTAGCGGCCTCAATAGCAGTAACAAGGAAAGGAGCGCAAGAATCAATGCCGTTTATTAATGAAATTGAAGCACGCTTCAAAAAATATAAAGATTTTTATGTAATATAGACGATGTAGGTGTTAAAAAGATGTTAGAAGAGATAATTCAACCTAAGAAAGGCACAAATCTTAGGAAAAATGGGCAAGAAGAACTAACGATTCTGATAGATTCAAATGCTATAAAAAAAATATTTTTTATAAATGGAACCAACTTTTTCACTCAAAATTTAAGCGCGTCTAATCTAGTTGTCAAACCAAACGATTATTACATGATAATTAATAAAGGAGATGAGGAAATTAATGTAAAATATAGTATCGATATTTCTAATCAAATAGTAATCTATGAACCTTATATGTACGAATCGTTTAAAAAAGAAAGTCTTGACCCTATTCAGTTCAGCAAGAAATTTAACGTTCCAGATGGATACATTGACACTTTAGCTAAGTGGTACAGTATTAAATTCACATACCCTGATTATAATTTAATATTCATTAAACCCAAGATAGGAATCTCCATCCAAACTCACAAATTTAGAAGTGAAACATGGAAAGTATTGAAAGGCAAACCAATAATAATTAACGGGAATAAAGTACATTATTTTGTTGAAAAAGGAACTGAGTTTTTAAACGCAAAAATGACTTACCACTCCGTTATAAATCCAAATAACAATCCTGAACAATTTGTTTTAATTGAAGAAAAATGGAGTGGTGAATTCGACGAAGAAGATATAATAAGAGCGTTCAACCCCAATAATTATCATTAATTATAGTCCACGAAAGTAAGAATTTACTACTCATTTTATCCGATAAAATATGAGATTTTGAGATGATATAGTCTTCCTTGGAGTTCACATTCCAACCTTTTAAATTTTGTGTTTTTAGTTCCTTTGTTTTAATAAAATTAAAATTTGATAGATAACTTCTATTCATTACACGAAGTAATAAAAGTGTAAAAAAAAAACATTATAAATTAAATGGAACAAGTAGATTGGTGTAAAAATGACTCCAAATGAAGAACATAACGATGGAGAACAAAAAGAAACGAAAAAAGAAGAAGCTGTAAAAGAATCTTCTAAAGAATCTGAAGAAGTAGAAGATACCAAAGAATTAGATCTTGAAAAAGAAAGAGATCGTCTTAAATTTCATTATAGAGGTCAAACATTAGACCAATTAAAGAGAATGAATATGGACGAGTTTATTCAATTGCTGCCAGCACGAGCGCGAAGATCACTAAAAAGAGGGTTACCTCCTAGACAGAGAAAGCTTCTTGAAAGACTAAGACGAGCATACAGAGCCAAAAAAAGAGGAAAAGATCTCCTTACGCGAACACATGTGAGAGATATGTTGATTTTTCCTGAGATGGTAGGTTTGAAAATAGGCGTCTATAACGGAAAACAATTTGAAGTTGTTGATGTAAAACCTGAAATGATTGGACATTACTTAGGAGAGTTTTCACTCACTAGAAGGCGCGTTCAACATGGTTCTCCCGGAATTGGAGCCACACGTTCAAGTAAATATGTTCCTTTAAAGTAATCAATATAATAATAATAATATAATAAATAATTGAGATGATACAAAATGCCTAACTGGGGTTATTCCTTTAGCGAAGAAAAATACGATGTAGATAGGTTGGCAAAAGCTTCAGGTAGAGATTTACGGATAAAGCCAAAACCCTCAAGAGAAATTTGTGCCGTGATAAATGGCATGAAATTGGACCAAGCTAAAGGGTTTCTTGAAAAAGTAATTCAGTTAAAACAATCAGTGCCTTTCAGAAGACATAAAAAAAAACAAGCTCATAGAAAAGATTTAAAACAATTCAATTGGTATGCCGGTAGATATCCCCAAAAAGCGGCCGCAAGAATCTATGAACTTCTCACTTCCGTCGAATCCAACGCAGAGTATAAAGGCTTAGACGTCGATCAATGCAGGATTATTCACGCTGCTACGCATAGGGGTCGAATCATAAAGCGCTACATTGAACGCGCTCACGGTCGATCGACCGCAAAATTTAGGCATTTAAGTCACGTAGAAATTGTAATTTACGAATTTCCAAGTTAATTAAAATTAATAAAAAAAAAAGTTAAATATCAAAGATAATGACTCCCTTGGCAAAACATTTCATTGAACAAGGCATCAAGTTGATGCAAATAAACGAGTTCTTGCGTAAAGAGTTTGTTAGAGCGGGATTTGCAGGTATTGACATGCAACAGACTCCACTCGGCGTAAGGATAACGCTTAAAACAAGTCGTCCCGGCCTCGTGATAGGCAAAGGCGGTAAGCGTATTCAAGAGATTACGGACATCTTACAAGAAAAATTTGGCCTGGAATTACCCCAGATAGAGGTAGAAGAGGTGTCTGACCCCGATTTAAACGCCCAAATTATGGCTGAGAGGCTAGCATATAGTCTCGATAGAGGAAGGCATTATAGAAGGGCAGGTTATTACATATTACGCAAAATAATGGATTCTGGCGCAAGAGGTACAGAGATTATAGTTTCGGGCAAGGTCACTTCACAACGCGCCAGGACAACGGTGTTTAGAGCTGGAACAATGAAAAAATCGGGCCAACCTGCTCAAGTAGGCGTGGACAAAGGAGTAGCTCAATGCGTTCAGAAGAGCGGAACTCTTGGCATCATAGTAAAAATTATGCAAGCGGATATAAGAATGGGGGACACAGTTAAAGTTAATAATGAAGCACTAGCAAAAGTGCAAGCAAAAAAGGAAGCGGAATTAGCCAAAACGAGAGCAGAGAAAGATTACAAAATTACCGTAGAAGAAGGAGAGCTCACCGAAGTAGAAAAAGAATTATTCGAAGAAGTAGAAGAAGAAGATATTTCTGAAATTTCGCTAGAGCCAGAAAAAGAAGACGAAGAAAAAGATAATGAAAAGGAAAAAAAAGAAAAAAAGTAAAAAAGAGTGTAAAAGATGGATATAATTACCGCTGCAAAAGTCCGAGAAATGGACGAACGAGAAGTGGAGCGAACCCTATTAACGTTAAGAGAAGAATTAATGATGTTATATAGCCAACAAACGGGTGGCGGTATCTCTGATAATCCCGCAAAGGCAAAACTTTTAAGGAAACAAATAGCAAGAGTTCTTACAGTAAAAAATGAATAGAAAAAGTTGAATGTATAATGATAAGTCCAAAATATTTGATTTACCACGATTTAATTGGCTTTAAGGCGTACGCTAAACTTAAATCAAAATCAAATAGTACCACATTCTCGGATATTGGTATGATAATTGACGATACCCGAAATATGTTAATATCAGAAAAAAATAATACAATAAAAAAGTATATCAAAAAAGATTATATTTTTAGATTCAAGCTTGAAGAAGGAACGTTAGAATTAAATGGATCTAAAATTGTTGGCGTTCCTGAAAACAGATTAAGAAGTTTAAAAAAAAAGAAGTGGTTGAGAAAATAAAATGAGCATTCGAAATATCGGTATTCCCGGAGTAAATCCTCCAAAAGCGCGTGAATGTAGCGATAAGGATTGTCCATTTCACGGAAATACACGAATAAGAGGTAAGATTACTCAAGGAGTAGTAGTAAATAAAAAATCAAAAAACACTGTAATTATTAGACAAGATTACGTTCAATTTGTTAAGAAGTATCAACGATATGAAAGGCGTAATTCACGTCTTGCATGTCATTTACCCGAATGTTTGACTCCCGAAATTCAAGTAGGAGATTTAGTGCGTGTAGGAGAAAGCAGAAAACTCTCAAAGACAAAAGCATTCATAGTATTAGATAAAATAAAGAGTGGGGCGATGTAGATGGGAACCAGAAGAAAAATGGGAAGAAAAGTGCAGATGAAAGCAAGAACTAGTTACGGAGTACAAAATGGTTCAAAAATTTTCATTACTGATAATTCTGGTGCAAAGATTGCACAAATAATTAACGTCGACCATGCAAAAACCCGTTTGAGAAGGTTGCCACAAGCTTCTGTAGGGTCAGTTTGCACAGTAACCGTTAAAAAAGGGCGCCCAGACTTACGAGGGACTATATTGAAAGCTGTAATAGTTAGACAAAAGATGATATATAGGCGATTAGACGGCACAAGATTATCTTTTGAAGATAATGCAGGAGTTTTAATAACCAGGGAAGGCGATCCTAAAGGTACAGAAATTCGAGGTCCCATTGCTAGGGAAGCTGCTGAATTATTTCCACGTTTAGCATCCATTTCTTCATTAATTATTTAATTAAGATCATAAGGTTAAAAAGTATGAAAGCAAAATCAAAACAGCCTAAAAAGCAGCGGAAAGCGTTATTTACTTATAAGAATCATCAAAGGTCAAAACTATTATCAACAAGAGTTGCTGATTTTCTAAGAGATGAGTATGGGATTAGAAAACTTCCCCTTAGAGTTGGTGATGGTGTTAAAATTGTGAAGGGTGAATTCAAAAATTTTGAGGGAGAAGTTATGGAGATCACGAAAAACCAGAGAGCAAAAATTAAGGAAGCAACTTTTGATAAAGCAGATGGAACGCAGTTTCATCCGGCTATTCACATATCGAATTTAGTAATAACAAAATTCACTAAAGAAAAAAAAATGGACCCCTGGCGGGCAAGTATGATTGACAGGAAAGATGTTTATGGATTAGGGGAAGAAGAGTTAAGAGCTCCAAAAAAACAAAAAGAGGAGGAGAAATAAATGACTAGACATGGTGGTTCAAGAGCGTTAAAAAGACTTAACACGCCTAAATTTCTACAAATAAAAAGAAAGCACGGCAAGTTCTTTATGAAGCCATCATCTGGCCCTCATCCAAGGAGATTCTGTTTACCTTTACTCCATATTGTCAGGGATCTTCTGAAGATAGTCGATAACCATAGAGAAGCGAAAAAATTAATAGGACTCGGTAAATTTAAGGTAGATGGAAGGGTAGTAAAAGATACAACATATCCAGTAGGTTTAATGGATGTGCTAAGTATAGAAAAAATGAACAAACATTATCGAATTCTACCAGATTCTCACTACGGATTAATACTCCATGAAATAACTGAAGCAGAAAGTAATTTTAAATTATGTCGAATAACCCAAAAAACCACGATAAAGGGAGGACATATTCAATTAAACTTACACGATGGAAAGAACATTCTAATACGAGTTAAAGACCCAAGTAACACTAAAGAGGATATTTACAAAAGAATGGATGTTTTAAAAATTTCAATCCCAGAACAAGAAATTCTTAAAGTTTTAAAATTTAAAGAAGGAAATTTAGCGATCATCATGTCCGGGAAAAATATCGGACAATTAGGAAAAGTTATAAATATATTAAAGCGGTTTGGTCCGAAAGCAAGCACGGTCTCTATACAACATAATTCTGAACATACAGAAACTCTTTACGATTATACTTTTATAATAGGAGAGGATCAATCCGAAATTAATTTACCAAAAATGGAATAAAATAAAGAAGTGAATTCAATTATGTCAGTTAAAGCAACAAAAAAACCTCAGAAATTATCCCGAAAAGAACAAGAAAAAATATTTGAAGAGATGTGGACTCATCCAATGAAGAAACCTTACTTAGAAAAAGTGGTTCTAAATATCGGAGTAGGAGCTGGGGGTGAAGAATTAGAAAGAGCCTTTACGGTATTACAAACGATCTCTGGTAAAACTCCTGTAAAAACTCTTTCTAAGAAAAACGTAAAAGAATTCAATTTGCGGATAGGACGTCCAATTGGAACGATGGTAACTATTCGGAGAAAAGAAGCTGAAAAATTGCTTAAAAGACTATTTGTTGTAAATAACGATAAAATGTTAAGAAAAAGTTTCGATAATTATGGTAATTTTGGTTTTGGTATTACTGAACATATCACCATTCCAGGAATCGAATATGATAACTTGATTGGCATCTGGGGTCTTGATGTTGTTGCTCGAATAGTTAGACCTGGTATGAGAGTTAAGTACAGAAGAAAAGGTCGAGCTAAAGTCCCTAAACACCATTATGTTTCTCGAGCGGAAGCTCAATATTTTTTAGAAAAAAATTTTGGAATCGAAATAGTAGATAAATTAGAATTAGAATATATGTAAAGAAAAAAAAAGTTTTGATAATTATGCCGCAAGGTAAGATAGGTAAGGGTCAGAGAGAATGTAGACGCTGCCATACACATAGAGGAGTTATAAGAAGGTATGGTTTATATATATGCCGTCGTTGTTTTTATGAAATTGGAAAAGAAATTGGATTTTATAGGTACGATTAAAATTAGGAATGAGGTGTAAAAAATAACAAACAGACTTGCCGATATGTGCAACAATCTCAAGAACGCAGAAAGAGCAAGAAAAAAAGAAGTAATAATTAACCCTGCTTCGAAATTAACACAAAAGATTCTTCGCATCTTCCAGCAGCACGCATATATCGGAGAATTTGAGAGATATGACGATGGAAGGCAAGGCAAATTTAAAATTGCCCTATTAGGTAAAATAAACCACTGTGCTGGTTTATTAAGGCTTAATTATAAAACTAATCAATACGAATCACTCGAAAGAAGGTTGCTTCCAGCGCCAGGGTTAGGGATAATTGTATTAACCACTAACCAAGGTATCATGACCATGAAAGAGGCAGAAGAAAAACATATTGGTGGCATGACATTATGTTATATTTATTAATATTGAAAGAAGGTAATAGTAAATGGTAAAAATAGCATTTTATAAGGAAGAAATGGAAATTCCGGAAGGAGTGAAAGTTACCCTTGATGGAAATCATCATATTACTGTAAAAGGTCCCAACGGAAAAATAACAAAAGATTTCTCTCATGTGAGAGGTATAAAGGTCTCAATTGAAGGAAAAAAAATAATTTTTTCTACAAACTTCCCAAAAAGTGGAACTCTCGCCTTGACTAAGACTATTATCAATTTAATTAAAAATTTAATAATCGGGGTTCAAACAAATTATAAATATATTTGTAAAGTGTGCTATAGTCATTTTCCATGTACTGTGGAAGTGAAGCCAGAAAACAAAGAAATTCATGTAGTAAATTTTCTTGGAGAAAGAGCTCCAAGAGTTACACATTATTTAGATAATGTAGAAGTAAAGGTTGAAGGCGAAGATGTTATTTTGATTGGACCCGATAAAGAAACATTGGGACAAACAGCAGCAAATATACAAAAATGTTGTAGAATTAGGAAAAAAGATCCAAGAGTTTTTCAAGATGGAGTATACCTCTACAAAAGACAGATTGGAGAAGTAGTTACTTGGGAAATAAAATAAATTGAGGTAAAAGCGATGGAACAAAAACAAAAAAGATTAATAGAACTCAGGAAAAAAATCAATAAAAAACGACCATCCTTTAGACGTGTAGAATCGTGGAGATATGTGAGAGTAAAAGATCCGTGGAGAAAGGCTAGAGGGATCGATTCACGAACGCGAATAAAATCTAAATCTGGTGTTAAATCTCCATCGATGGGGTATAGAGGACCCAAAAAAGTTAGAGGACTTCATCCATCTGGATATGAAGAAGTAAGAGTCGTCACTATTAACGATATAAAAGATTTAAATAATAAAAAACACGCACTTAAAGTTTCAAGTAAATTAGGTGTTAAAAAAAGAATAGCTTTAATTGATTACGCTCAAAGTAGAGGATTTAAAATTCTTAATTTAGGAATCTCTCAAAAAGAATTAGAGGAATTAGAGGCAATGTTAGAGTCGTCTATTGAAGATTTGGACGACGAGGATTTGCTTGACGATGAGGATTAGAAAGAATACCTATAATTAATAATAGATTTATGTGATAAAAAATGAGTTTAAAAGCCCAAAAACGAATGGCTGCAGAAATTTTAAAATGTGGGGAAAATCGAGTTTATTGCGATCCCTATTTAATCGATGAGATTAAAATGGCAATTACTCGACAGGATATCCGAAATTTAATTAAAGAAGGAATAATTCAGAAAAAATATAAAAAAGGAAACTCAAAATATAGGAAAAATGTCCACCACGAAAGAAAGAAAAAAGGCAGGGCTAGAGGATTAGGTAAAAGAAAGGGAACTAAAGGCGCACGAACTCCCAAGAAAAAAGCTTGGATGAAACGCATTCGTCCTCAGAGACGAGAATTGAAGAAGTTGAGGGATCGAAAATTAATTACTACAGCAACATATAGAAAGCTATACAAAAACGCTAAAGGTGGAATGTTTACTAGTGTTGCTCAAATGAACCGTCATATTAAAGAAAAAGATTTAATCAAGAGAGGTAGATCGTAAATGGCAAAAGGACCGAGATATCGTCGTTCTAATCGAAGGAGAGAAGAAGGTAAAACAAATTACCATAGGAGATTAAGGTTATTAAAATCAAAAAAATTAAGAGTTGTAATTAGGGCTTCAAACAATCATATTATTGTCCAAATTATTCAATCTAAATTCGGTGGCGATAAGGTTTTAGTCTCTGCCCATTCTACGGAATTAACATCAAAATTTGGATGGAATGCAAATACAGGAAATGTCCCAGCAGCATATTTAACTGGTTTTTTAGCAGGTCTAAGGGCTAAAAAACAAAATATTCATGAAGCTATTCTCGATTTAGGTGTCTTTTATCATAGAATTCGAGTACTCGCGGCTTTTAAAGGTATTTTAAAATCAGAATTAGAAGTACCATATAAGGAAAGCTTCTTTCCAAACGATTTGGAGGAACGAATCACTGGGGCTCAAATAGAAAAATTTGCTAATCTTCTAAAAAGCGAGAATCCAGAAAAATACGATCAAATTTTCTCAGGTTATCTAAAGAAAAATAAAATAAATCCATTAAAAATTAGTCAAATTGTTTCGAATACATTCAAAACAATTGAAAATAATGCTTAAACAAGTGAGTTAATATGAGTCAACAAAGAAATCAAAGACAAAGGGATCAAAGACAAAGAAAACCAAGAAATCCTGACGAAGGATGGGTTCCAAAAACGCGTTTGGGCGAATTGGTCAAAGAAGGGCTAATCACATTAGAAAAAATATTTGCTAATAATCTCATTGTCAAGGAGAAAGAAATTATTAACATTCTCCTCCCACAATTAAATGAAAGTGTGGTTTCTATCTCCATGGTACAACAAATGACTGCTAGTGGCCAACGATCTAGATTCAAAGCAGTTGTACTTGTCGGAACGGATGGCTTTATTGGCGTAGGCTCAGCAAAGTCACGAGAGGTAGGACCGGCAATAAGAAAGGCAATTGATAGAGCAAAGCTTTCTGTTATACCCATTCTTAGAGGTTGTGGTAGTAAAGAATGTGGTTGTGGTCAAACTCACAGCGTACCATTTAAGGTAGATGGAAAATGTGGTTCTGTGAAAATACGATTGATCCCGGCGCCACAAGGAGTGGGATTAGCTTGTGCAGACAAAGTTAAACAAGTATTAAAATTAGCCGGTATCGAAGATATTTGGAGCAAAACTTTCGGCGATACTAGAACAAGCGAAAATCTAGTAAAAGCTACTGTTACCGCGCTTAAAAATGCTCACAAATTTAATTTCAATTTATAGATGATGAGTGGTGTATATGATGGCTGAAAATAAAGTTATAGTTAGAAAAAAATCTAAAATAAAAAAACCGAATCCTCCTGTCCTGTACTTCGCAGTTCGTATAAGAGGCGCACCAGGAATGAAACGCGTAATTTTAGACACATTGAAAATGTTGAGAATGCACAGGGTTAACCATGGAGTTCTTATTTGGGGGGAGGTAAGCTATGTTGGTATGCTTAAAAAATGTAAAGATTATATAGCTTATGGTGAAATCGACGAAAAAACACTGTTGAGATTATTGAGAGCAAGAGGGAAAGTAGAAGGAAATAAACCACTCACCGACGAGCATATTAAAAATCTAACTAAATATAAAGATTTTAAAGAACTTACTAAAGCTTTAGTATCTGGAGAAATTCAATACAGAACGAAAGATATATATAAAATAAAACCCGTGTTTCGATTGCACCCTCCAAGGAAAGGGCACCGCGGTACGATTAAAAAGCATTATCGTGAAGGTGGCACTCTGGGATATGTAGAGCAATATATTAATGAGATAATTCATAAAATGATTTAATTAGGAAGGTGAAATAAAACTATGCGAAAATTCCCAAAAAAAGTTAGGAAAATGAGAGGGACCCGTACACATGGATATGGAAGAGTAGGGCAACATCGAAAGGCAGGTCAGAGAGCTGGAAAAGGTAAAACAACCCAATGGAAGAAAAGTAAAAAATCCTATTATCTCAAGCAAAAAGAACTTGGGTTCCCAGACCCAGATTGGGATTTTGGAAAAAAAGGTTTTAAAAGACCACAAGATATTAATCGTATTTATCAAGTAAATGCTCTAAATGTAAAAGATTTAGATTCAAAAATAGATGAATTAACTAAAAATAACATAGCCTCAAAATCGGGAAATACTTATACGATTGATTTAAAAAATGTAAATATTCAAAAAATCTTAGGTCGTGGAGAAATTAATAAAAAAATTAATATTACAGTTAATAAAGCTTCTAAAAGAGCTATTGAGAAAATCGAATCTGCTGGTGGAAAAGTAACGCTTCTTTCGCAAGCAGAATGATTAACTCATTATTATTTTTTGCCTATCTTTTTTATTTTTGAAATTCCTTAAAATATCTTTAAATTATCTGTAAATTTACACTCTCTTATTTTTAATAGATTAAATATCTATTGAAAGACCTTCATGGAATTCCATGAAAGGGAAATTAAAAAAAACTTTAGGATTTAATCTAATAATTTATAAAGTATGCAAATCCCGCGTTTCAATTCTCTTAAGAACGGGCTCCATTTCTTTAAAGGTTTTACGGATTTTGTGGAAATAATAGCCAAGTTTATATGATTTACTGCAATTAGTAAATAGCATGAAGTTATTGTCTGAATCTCCAACTAAAATAATAGTATAACCTTTTACTCCTCTAATTACAATTTCTTTTAAATCTCCTTGTCCTAAACCACTACTAATTTTTTCTCCCAATGAAATTAATGTGGCAGGGCTCGCACTATAAATATCTGCTACAATATCGGCAGTTTCAGAGCTAGCTATTCTCAATCCCGTTTTTGATACGATTGCAGAACCCTCCAAATCTGTAGAACTTTCTAACTTCTCTAAATTTTGCATAATTTCCCCCAATATTTCTGGATCTATGTTAATTTCTGACGCTTCAATTTTTTCCATTTTAACAACCTCACTTAATAATATTAATTAATTCAGCAAATTTAAATCTTTTTTAGCAAATTTAAATCTTTTTTAGATTTCAATGTGAAACTCCGTAATTCTTTTAGAGCGATTGGATCCCCTTTTTTCACGGTTTGGTCTTTTGTGTCAATCCCTA